>DASYKE010000210.1:0-5709 GCA_035995725.1 Burkholderiaceae bacterium
TGTGTAACAGTCAGTAAATTGTACTTTTTCCGGGCATGGAAATGGGTAAAATACCCATTAAGTTGTATATTTTCAACAGTTTATTGGTAGAACGACACGGAATCCGGCCGACGATCAACGCGACGATCGAGCAATCTTCAGCCTGTACTGGCCGCACTGTAGAAAAGTGGCAAAACAAGTATCCCGGCCGATGGCCAGTATGAATAGATTGGGCCAAAGGGAAACAGGCAGCAGTCTCAGTAAGCAATGCTCAAAAAGCGCAGCCAGATAAGATGAATACCTGCAACGCTGACGCGAAAGGCAAGAAGGGCGATAAGCGTAAGACGGTTATGGCACAGTGCTTAAAGAAATAATTTTGGCCATCTTGTCCAGAAGACCCGCTTCGGCGGTTTTCTATTTGATGTAATAGCTGGTTTACCCGGTGAAACATTTTGTTACGTCAGTTACCGATGGAAGGTAGCGCAACAAAATCGTCGAGTATTTAATAGAAGCAACCCAACAGGAGAATAACAATGAAAAAGTCTTTCACCATGGTTGCAGGTGTGATTGCAGTTGCCGTCTCAATCCTTGCGGTGGCCCCTGCAATGGCGGGAGGCGTCGATATAGGTATCAATATCGGCGTACCTGGCATTTATGCGCCTCCCGTTTACGTCGAGCAGCAGCCTGTCTATGTTGAACCGCAACCGATTTATGTGCAGCCACAACCGGTCTATGTTGAGCGGCGCGCTGTTTATGTAGAGAGGGAGGGTCGCCATGAAGATCGCGATGGTGGGCATCATGGACACCAACATGGCGAACACCATGATGATGACGATGATGACTAAATCGGTTTTGTAATTTTTCTCAAGCGGCAGGTCTTGCTTTTGTCCTTATGAGGGTAGGTTGTCGGCGGCCCCAGCTATTGCGCTAGTCGACAGCGGCGCGAGAAGTGCTAACCAGTGCCCCCCATTTATCCATATCGAGCTTGATGGACTTGGAGAACTCCGTCCTGCTCTCGGACCGGAACGAATCGAAGCCTTGTGCCGTCAGGTTGGACCGCAGCGCCGGTGATTCCATAATTTTTTGCAATTCGTTGTGCAAACGGCTGACGACCGATTCGGGCGTGCCGGCCGGGGCCAGGATGCCGAAGTCCAGCGAAACGACATAGTTCGGCACTCTGCCTTCCTTGGCGGTTGGAACGGTCGGCAACAACGGGGATCGTGTGGCTCCGGTGTAAGCCAGCGCCTTGAGCTTGCCTGCGTTGATAAGGCTAACGACACTCGGCGTATTATAAATACCGAAATCGACTTCACCCGCGAGTACGGCTGTGACGCCCTGCGGTGCGCCCTTGTACGGTACGTGCAGCGCCTCCGTAGCGGTCGACGAATTGAGTAAAGCGCCGGAAAGATGATGCGTGGTGCCGCTTCCTCCAGACGAAAACACAAGCTTTCCGGACTTGTCCTTCATCGCATTAACGAGGTCCGAAAGGGAATTCATGCTGCTGCTTGCCGCCACGACGACCACATTCGAGGACGCGGCCAGATACGCGACCGGCACAAAATCTTGCAAGGGATTCTGCTTTACTTGCTTGTAGAGCGCAGGATTGATTCCCCACGTCGCCGATGTCCCCATCACCAGCGTATAGCCGTCCGGGGCAGCGTGCGCCACAAAATCCATGGCAATGGTGCCGCCGGCGCCGGGCCGGTTCTCAATGATCACGGGCTGCCCGAGGGCAGAGGCCAGCTGCGGCTGAATGGTGCGCGCCAAAATATCTGCAGTGCTTCCAGCGGCCAATGGAACGATCAACTGAACCGGCTTTTTCGCATAGTTCTGCGCTGCCGCAGAAATGGCAAATAAAAGAAAACTCGAAAAAATGGCGGTTCTTGATAATGAAAACATTCCGGCTCTCCTTAGCGGCTCATTAAAAACACGGAAACGCGGCAATTCGCATACCAGCAAAGATGGGCATTGGCGCACTAATACGGGTAGCCCTTGCCCAAGTATGGATCATCAAATCAAATAGATCGGCGAGGACCAGCAGGTGTGCCCGTCCTCGGTCACTGCGCGTACATACACCGGATTGTCCTGTCCATGCCTGAGCGGTATTTCCACCACCTCTTCGAAGCCGAGCATTGGATTTTTCTCCGGCAGGCGATAGACGCGTATTTTTCGTCCCAGGCCGCCAGCATCGATTTCGATCCCTGTTTCGTCGATCATATCGATCGCAAAGTTCGTCTTGACGAGGCCGGCTTCCAACCGGATTTCGCCGCCGTCCGGGCGATCGAGCCAGATTTCAATACCGCCGAATCCGCCGGTGGTCAGATAGGCCCATTGCAGATGCTCGCGATCGACCTGTTCCAGTTTCTTGTCGATGTTCCACCAGTTGATCGGTACGACCTTGTCGATACCGTTTCCTGTCACGGCCAGGTTGCCGTCCCAGACTGTCTGCCGGCCGCGCCCGCGGTACTCGGAGCCCTCCCAGATCACGCGCAAGCGGCGGGTGTCGGCGGCCGTCGACTGCGGGCGAAAAGTTTTCACGATGCCCCGATTTCGGATCTCTATCCGCTCGATCGGCGAACTTGACTTCATCGCTACCCGAAGCGCAATCTTGCCAGCCGCCGTACGGGCGATGTTGCCCATGTCGAGATGTGTCACGCGTGCGACAATCGCACCGCCCATGTTCGGATCATCATTGTAAAGGTCCGCACCTTCGTGCACAGTGGCGCTTACCTCCAGGTGAACGCGATTGCCTGTGGTCGCGTAATGACGCCGACTCCGCAACGCATCGAATATGGCAGGCCGGGTCAACTCGGACGCCAACAGGCAGGAAAGCCCCCCGTAGGCACCAAACAAGGACGCGCCGGGATGGCTTGCTCCGTGTCGTCCCTTGTGCCCGTCAGAATTGGCCAGAATGCCTACGCGGTAGCCTTGATCGAATGCATCTTCCAGCAGCCAGTCGAAGGTGCCCCAGTCGGAGTGGATCTCGATCGAGCGCTCGATGCGCACATCGTGTGCCAGCTTGATATCAGCGTACCGTCCACCGATATGGGCGAACACCAGGCAGTCTTCATCCGACAAGGCATCGAACAGGTCGCGAGCGGTATGGGCATCGGTGGATACGTCGGCCAGGTCCTCTACCAGGGCGTGGTGCGAACGGTGAATCGTGCGGCCCTCGGATGCGAACAACACGTTGCGGTCGCCGCCGAGCCCCGTGTTTCCGGACCATTCATATCCGGGGAAAATGATGAAACGGCCATCTTCGTTGAATTCCCGGGTGAGGCGATTCAGCTCCTCCCAGAACGGCAGGGTGATCTGAAAATCATTGCCCTGATGGCTCATCACATCCAGAAAGGCCCGATCGCGGGCGAACTCGACCAGTTCACGCGCGGAGTTGGTGCCGATCGTTTCCTCGGATTGGCCATGCAGGTCTGCCCAATAGCTGCGATATCGCGTATCCGGCTCGACCTTGAGCGGATTCGAAGTGGCGACGAGAACGCCGTGTTCATCCATTGCCCTGACGATCAGCTCGCCAGTAGTCAGGCACCGCAGATTGGCCAGCACCGTCGCGTAGCTACCCTTGCGCGCATCAATGAAGTCCGGAAGACCTTCTACGGCCATGGACGCATGCAGCTTGAAGCGGCCCTCCACTAAATGGCTCGGATTACCCCATTTGTCCTCGCCCTTGAATCCGATGCGGAAAGTGTCCCCGGTGCGAACCAGCGTCGGCCCGACAAGCTTGTATTCGCGAGCCGGCCCGGCCACGACCGAAATGGTCGGCTGCTGCGGCAGTTCGATGAAAGTATAGGTGGCCCAAGGATCGACCAGCACTTTAAACTCGAAGGTCGGTTCATTAAAGGTTTGCACGCGCATGCCGGGGCAGCCGTGACGCCGGTCGCCGAAGCGCACCACGATCTGGTCGCCTTCCCGCAGGAAGCCTTTGACCACGCGGATGAATAGCGTCTTGTCCCACGGACGCACATTGCGCTTTCCATCGTACTCCACCGTCAGCACTGCCCCGTTGCCCGCTTCGGCGGTGACGTAGTTGGGTGCGGCGGGATCGGAAAACTGGGGCTTGCCCATGTCGCTGGCGAAGCGGTGTACGATCTTCAGGCTGCCGGTGTCATCTATACCGAAATAACCGGCTGTGTAAGTCAGCACGAACTCTTGAAAGCTACCGGCCTCGAACTCTCCTTGCGGGCTGATCGTCGCTGTTCCTGCGCGATCAGCCATGTATGTCGTGGGGTAAGCAGAATGAGCCAAATTGGTTTCTCCGGTGTGCGAGAAAACCAAGTCTAAAGAAAGTTCTCCCAATGGTTTTGCGATTTATGCAAAACTATTGCTGAAATTTAGAAAACCTCCGGAGCGGCTCCATTTTTGCAGTTGCTGCCAAACAGCCTCATGTCCCGCATTCAGTTGCAAAGGTTGGCGCACTACATGCAGCTGAATCGGTATCGCAGGAATCTTCGGCAGCACGCGAACCAAGCGCTTGGCCTTAAGGTCATCGGCAACCAGGGATGCGGGCAGCCAAGCGACGCCCATGCCTTCCAGCGCGAACTGCCGCGTTGCCATGATTTGCGATCCTGTTATCGTAACGGTATAGGCTACCTGATGCCGAAGCATTGCGGCGTGGGCAACCTGCCCCAGATAGGAACTGTCGTCCAACATGACGATGCGCCACTGGTTGTGCCGGCGCTCGCTCGCGGCCGCGGCATCGCGTGCCACCGGCAACAGCACGTCCTGCACAATGACCAGCGACGGGGTGCCTTCGAATGGTATGCGGGGAAGGTACATCTCGCAGTTGTAGTAAAGGGCAAACTCAGCCTCGCCGCCCTGGAACCGGTGCATGACATCGCGAAAATTGCTCGGGATCAGGTTGATGGAAAGTGCGCCTAGTTCCTGTTGCAGCAATGAGAGCAGACGAGGAAAAATGGCGACGGAGGCTGAGGTCGGCATGAGGAAACGAATGGGATCCACGTTTCCCGTGCCGCCGCCGAGCTGATGGCGGAGAAGATCGAGCTCAAGCGTCACGGCTTTCGCTACCAGCAACACCTGGCGGCCCTGCGCCGTCAGCCTGACAGGATGCTCGCTGCGTTCCACCAGCGGATGACGCGCCCATGCCTCTAGTTGCTGAATGCGCCGCGACAGCGCCGAGACTGAGATGTTGCGAGCTACGGCCGCCTTGCTGAAGCTGCCGTGCTTTTCGATCTCGATCAGGTCTGCCAACCAACTAGTGTCCACAATTGGTGATCGTCCTGTTATAGGCTCAAAGGTGTCTAGTCAACCCAGGGCGATTCACGTTTAACCATCAGGGCTTGGCAGAGAGCATTGGCGGCTGCACCTCTTTCACTCCGGCCAATCCGAGTATCGTCAGCATCACGTTTTGTGGGCCGACATAGGCGTTTACCGGGGCCCACCATTCATTTTTCGCAGAATGGATTCCATTTGAGCTGCCGCCGCCGCTCATTGTAATGGCGGGGATACCCAGGCTCATCGGCAGATTCGCATCGGTTGAATGGGCGCTATCGAGGACCGGTTTTCTTCCGAGTGCTGAGGATGCTGCCAACGCAGTCTGAACAATCGTGGAATCAACCGCCATTTTGCCAGCGGGCCGGTCGCCAATCAGTTTACTTTCCACTTGAATCGCGTGGCTGTTCCATCGTTTGTTTACATCATCGACTCCCTGCTGTACGGCCGCAAGAATCTGCTTCTCGATTTTTTGAAGTTGGGCTT
>DASYKE010000211.1:0-22522 GCA_035995725.1 Burkholderiaceae bacterium
ACCTTTATCTTAGGGATGCCCCTTTCGACGAACTTGTCATTTCGCAAAGGATTGTGAACGGCGGTGGCGTTGTATTCCCTACAACGACCAACGGGGGAGCAAAGCTCGGCTGTGCACTCCCTGCGGTCGGCTGTGCAATCCCTTCGGTCGGCTGTGCACTCCCTGCGGTCGCAGGATTGATTCTGCAATCAGCCTTGGTAACCGCTTGACATCGCAAATTACTGCAAGACGATGCGCTCTTTTGTACGGCGGCTCCCCAACTGCAGCCAAGCCTGCTTCATTTCGGAACCGGCTAGAACCAGCTTGGGAACAAGCTGTGGATTTGTATTGAAGAATTATTTCTTCGGGATTTTTCGACTTATTTTTACTGGCATGACGCCGAAGCTTTAATACTTAAACGAAGCATGTCAAAACGCACAGCAATGCGTTCGATACAGACGGCTTATCGTTCGAGAAGAGCAAGAATTGCCAATAGCTCGGTGCGAATCGCGGCAGTATCCAGATTGGAAAAAGGCACACTCGCGGGGAGATCGCCGACGGTATCGGTATTATCGGCCATGCGGGTGTCAAGCTTGTTGCGTGCGCCACTGATGGTAAAGCCTTGCTCATAAAGCAATTCGCGAATGCGGCGAATCAGCAATACTTCATGGTGTTGATAATATCGCCGATTGCCGCGCCGCTTGACCGGCTTCAACTGCGTGAATTCCTGCTCCCAATAGCGCAGCACATGCGGCTTTACCCCGCATAAATCACTGACTTCGCCGATCGTGAAATAGCGTTTCGCCGGAATCGGCGGCAACACGATCAACCCCGGCTTGCTGATACGATCGTTCATGGACGGCTACTCAAGCGACATGTACAAGCGGAATATGACCGGCGGTTTCAACCATGCTCTTCAGTTTTTGACTGGCGTGGAAAGTCACTACTCGCCGTGCAGTGATCGGAATCTCTTCACCGGTCTTGGGATTGCGGCCAGGCCGCTGCGGCTTGTCGCGCAGTTGAAAATTGCCGAAGCCGGAGAGTTTCACCGACTCGCCCCGCTCCAGCGCATTGCGTATCTCGTCAAAAAATGTCTCGACCATGTCCTTGGCTTCACGCTTATTCAGGCCGACTTGTTCGAAAAGCAATTCTGCCAACTCCGCCTTGGTCAGCGTGGGCAGGTTTTTTTCAGCCTGCGTGCGGGCCTGCGCCTCAAGCATCGCGCGGTTAAGATCAGCTGCCAACACGGATTGGAGTTCGGCTGAGTTCACGTCATTCATAGTTGTCATCCCTGCCTGCTTCATGTGCGCAATTTTGCGCCATGTTTTCTATTAACGGCCGCAATGAATGCAGCCATTGCCGCATCCACGGCTTCATCTTGCAGGGTAGTTTGAGTATCTTGCAAGGTGAACCGGAAAGCAAGACTTTTTTCGTTGTTTTCTAATCCCTTTCCACGATATTCATCAAATAAAACAATGGCTTGCAAAATATTACAGACGGAGTTCATTTGTTTTTCTGCAATAAAAGCATCGATCAAATCCTGCGCCGAAACCGATTGTTTGACGACCAGCGCAAGATCCCGCACCACCGCCGGGAATCTGGAAATTTCCTGGTAAGCGGGAACGTCACGCTGTTGCAACGCAGTCGCATCGACTTCAAACATGACCGGCGCCAGCGGCAAATCGTACTTTTGCTGCCAGCGCGGATGCAATTCTCCGACAAAACCAACTGACTTGCCGTCCAATACGATTTGCGCCGAACGCCCGGGGTGCAATGCAGGATGTTCGATCTTTACGAAGCGGATCGTTTTCGGCGCAAACAGGGCTTCCAGATCCGCCTTGATATCGAAGTAATCGGCATTGCGCGCCGGCTGGCCCCATTGCTCTTCCGCCACCGGGCCGTAGGCAAGCGCGGCGATGCGCTTGGGCTGGTCATAACCGGCTACCGACAATAGGCCGTCCTGCACCTCCGGATTACGCAAATAAACCGCACCGACCTCGAATAGCCGTATGCGGCTGACCTTGCGGTTCAGGTTATAGCGAACGTTTGCGATCAGGCTGCCAACCAGCGACGAGCGCATCACGCTCATCTGGCTGGCAATCGGATTGAGCAGCTTGATCGGGTTCTGGTTCGCGCTGAAATCCGCTTCCCAGGCTTCTTCGACGAAGCTGAAATTGACCACTTCCTGATAGTCGAGATCGGCCAGTTGGCGACGGACCGAAAACAGCGAACGCCTGCTTTCCGGCGCGATGCGCATCGCATTTGGTGCGACCGGCGGCAGGGCCGGGATATTTTCAAAACCATAGACGCGTGCGATTTCCTCGATCAAATCCTCTTCGATCTCGATATCGAAGCGATAGGATGGCGGGGTGACCGCAAAGAGGCCCGGTTGTTGCGTGAATGTCAAGTTAAGGCGCGTGAAGATATCTGCGATCCGATCATCGGATAGCGGCACGCCGATTACTTTCATTGCGCGCGCAGTACGCACCTTAACCGGCTGGCGCTGCGGCAGGTTGACGATATGATCATCGACCGGCCCGACCGCGGTTTTGCCTTTTTGTCCGCAGATCTCAACGATCAGCTCGGTGATGCGCTCGATATGTTCGACCGTAGTGGCGTAATCGACGCCGCGCTCGAAGCGATGCGCCGCATCGGTCGAAAAATTATAGCGCCGGGCGCGGCCCTGAATCGCTTGCGGCCACCAGAATGCGGCTTCAAGATAGATATTCCGTGTATCGAGCGACACGGCAGTGGAGTCCCCGCCCATGATGCCGGCAAGCGATTCTATTTCCCGTTCATCCGCAATCACACCGATCCATTCATCGACCTCGACCGTGTTGCCATTCAGCAGCTTGAGCGACTCGCCCTTTTTACCCCAGCGAACGTCCAGGCCGCCATGAATTTTATCCAGATCGAACACATGGGTAGGACGGCCCAGTTCGAGCATCACGTAATTGGAAATATCGACCAGCGCCGAGACCGACCGCTGGCCGCTTCGCTCCAGCCGCTGCTTCATCCAGTCCGGCGTTTTCGCTCTGGCGTTGACGCCGCGAATAATGCGGCCCGAAAAGCGGCCGCACAAGTCAGGCGCAGAAACCCTGACCGGCAATTTTTCGTCCAGCGTAGCTGCAACCGTCTGGTAAGACGGCATCTTGAGCGGCGTGCCGGTCAGCGCCGACACTTCACGCGCGACACCCAGCACCGACAAGCAGTCCGCCTTGTTCGGCGTCAGTTTGATGGTGAACTTGAGGTCATTGAGTTGATAGTAATCGCGGAAATTCTGGCCGACCGGGGCGTCCTCCGGCAGATCGATCAGACCGCCATGATCTTCGGATAATTTCAGTTCGCGCGCAGAGCACAGCATTCCTTGCGATTCGACACCGCGCAACTGGCCGACCTTGATCTCGAACGGCTTGCCATCGTCGCCCGGCGGCAGGACAGCGCCGGCCATTGCGCAGGCGACTTTCATGCCGGCACGCACGTTCGGCGCGCCGCATACGATATTGAGCAACGTGCCTGTCCCCGCATCCACCTGACAGACATTGAGGCGATCGGCATTCGGATGCCTGGCGACTTCCAGCACCTTGGCGACGACCACATTGGAAAATGGCGGCGCGACCGGTTCGACTTCTTCCACTTCCAGGCCCGACATCGTGAGCAAATGCGCTAATTCGTCCGAAGTCATATTCGGATCGACCATGGTGCGAAGCCAGTTTTCGGAAAATTGCATAATTTTAAAACCTTGAGATACCCTGAATTGTTTCCTCCTTTTTCAAGGAGAGGAACCTAATTGAATTGTTTCAGGAAACGCAAATCGCCTTCGTAAAACAGGCGCAAATCATTGATGCCGTAACGCAGCATCGTCAGCCGTTCCAGACCAGAACCGAACGCGAAGCCGATGTACATTTCCGGATCGAGCCCCATGTTGCGCACCACCGCCGGATGCACCTGTCCCGCGCCGGAAACCTCCAGCCAGCGGCCCTTGAGCGGACCGCTGCCAAACGCAATGTCTATTTCTGCAGACGGTTCGGTGAACGGGAAATAGGATGGACGGAACCGTACCTGCAAATCGTCGGTTTCGAAAAAAGCCTTGACGAAATTCAGATACACGCCCTTCAGGTCGGCGAAGCTGATGTCGTCCGCAATCCACAAACCCTCGACCTGGTGAAACATCGGCGAGTGCGTCGCATCGCTATCGACGCGATAGGTGCGTCCCGGCGCGATTACCTTGATCGGCGGCTTGTGCATGCGCGCATAACGCACCTGCATCGGGCTGGTATGAGTACGCAGCAGCAGCGCTTTGCCTTGAGTATCGTTACCTTCAACGTAGAAAGTGTCCTGCATCGAGCGTGCCGGATGATTTTCCGGACTGTTCAATGCCGTGAAATTGGTCCAGTCGGTTTCGATTTCCGGCCCATCGGCGACATCAAAACCGATGGAACCAAAAATCTCCTCAACCCGCTGCCATGTACGCATCACCGGATGGATGCCACCCATGCCCCGACCACGGCCGGGCAATGTCACATCGATCGCTTCGGCATTGAGACGAGCCTGCATCTGCGCATCGGCGAGCGCGTCGCGACGCGCATTGAGGGCGGCTTCGATCCGCTCCTTGGCGCTGTTAATGACAGCGCCCTGTGCTTTGCGCTCATCCGGCGCCAGCTTGCCCAAGCCTTTCATCTGCTCGGTGATCTGGCCGGTTTTGCCGAGGTATCTGGCTTTCGCGTTTTCCAGCGCGGCGGCGTCCTCCGCAGCGGAAAAATCGGCCTGTGCCTGGACGACAAGTTGTTCTAGGGGATTCATGCAGTTTTTCCCGCTCTCGAAAAGGAAAAATTCAAGCATTGCAGGACAGAGTTTGCAAGGCGCCGCAACGCGTCGAACTACCCTGTCCCCAACATTATAAAAAATTGTGGGACAGAGTTTGCAAGGCGCCGAAGCGCGCGGAGTAACTCTGTCTCCAACATACTAGAAAATTGCGGAACAGAGCTTGCGAAGCGCCGCAGCGCGCCGAATTATCTCAATCCCTGGAAGCGACTCTGTCCCCAACAATCAAAACGGGGCACAGGTGTGTGACCTATGCCCCGCCAGAATACTACAGCATCACCCAAGAGCGATGTGCAGGAACACTTAGGCAGCGATGTTGGCCTTCACCTGATTGACAATCGCGGCGAAAGCCGGCTTGTCCATCACTGCCATATCGGCCAAGACTTTACGGTCCAGTTCGATAGAGGCGCGCTTGAGGCCATTCATGAACACGCTGTAGGTCATGCCATGTTCGCGCGATGCTGCATTGATACGGGTAATCCACAAAGCGCGGAACACGCGTTTCTTGTTGCGGCGATCGCGATATGCATATTGACCGGCGCGCATGACCGCCTGCTTGGCAATCCGGTAAACCTTGCTGCGGCGGCCACGGTAGCCTTTGGCCTGCTCGAGGACTTTCTTGTGACGGGCCCGTGCCGTGACCCCACGTTTTACTCTAGGCATGGTTACTCCTTAATAGTTGTGAGGTTAGGCGAACGGCATCATTGCGCGAACGGATACCATGTTTGTGTCATGGACTTCTGTCGCACCGCGCAATTGACGTTTGGACTTGGTTGTTTTCTTGGTCAGGATGTGGCGCTTGAACGCCTGGCCGCGCTTGACGGTACCACCCGGACGCACGCGGAAGCGCTTTTTGGCGCCGCTCTTCGTCTTCATTTTAGGCATAGCAATATCTGTCCTCTGGACAGTTCCATTTTTAACATGATTGCAGGTGGTAACACTTCGTTACGCTTGGATGCCTGCTTTCACTTGTGATGCAGCGGAATCGAGTCCGCTGCTATTTGCACGAACCGTCCATTACCGGACGATCCATGCGAATTTCATTTTTTCTTTTTCGGCGCCAGCACCATGACCATCTGGCGACCTTCCATCTTCGGCCATTGCTCGACCTGACCATACGGCTCCAGGTCCAGCTTCAACCGCTCGAGCATGCGCATGCCGATATCCTGATGCGCCATTTCACGACCGCGGAAACGCAACGTGATCTTGGTTTTATCGCCGTCATCCAGAAATTTGACCAGATTGCGCAGCTTGATGTTGTAATCGCCTTCGTCCGTGCCCGGGCGGAATTTCACTTCCTTGACCAGAATGATCTTCTGCTTCAATTTGGCTTCGTGGGCCTTTTTCTGTTCCTGATATTTGAACTTGCCGTAATCCATCAGGCGGCATACCGGCGGCTGCGCAGTAGGCGCAATCTCCACCAGATCCACGTTCTTTTCTTCCGCCATGCGGAAGGCTTCAGCCAGACTTACGATACCGATCGGTTCGTTCTCGACTCCACTCAATCGCACTTCCGGCGCAGTAATTTCCCCGTTGATGCGATGCGACTTGTCAGTAGCTATTGTAGTTTCCTTTAAAAATCAAATAATTAAGCCATGCAAAAATGCAGAATCTCACAAATAACCGAACATGAAAATTCGTCTTCGACCCTGTGGCGCTGTTACAAATACTCGCGATAGCAATCGCTAACGCTCTAGTTTGCGTTTGGCCACAAGCCCAAATCCTTGGCTTTCATTCACTCGCTTATTTGTGAGACTCTGCACTGCGCTCCGGGTTTCCCCGATCATGCTTTGGTGTCGACCTCGTTGCGGAGGCGTTCCACCAGTTTATCGACTGGCATCACACCTAGATCGACATTGCCACGCGCACGCACGGCCACTGTGTTTGCATCTCGCTCCTTATCGCCGACGACGACGATATAAGGCAGCTTCTGTATAGAATGCTCACGTATTTTATAGGTTATTTTCTCATTGCGCAAATCGGCATGCACTCTAAACCCTTGTTTTTTCAGGTTTTGTGCAATGTTTTGCGCATAATCGGCCTGGGCGTCCGAGATGTTGAGCACAACCACTTGCACCGGTGCCAGCCATAACGGCAATGCCCCGGCATAATTTTCGATCAGCATGCCGATAAAGCGTTCCAGCGAGCCAAGAATCGCACGGTGCAGCATGACCGGAATTTTGCGGGTATTGTCCTCGGCCACGTATTCCGCCTCCAGGCGCACCGGCATCGAAAAATCGACCTGCATCGTACCGCACTGCCAGGCGCGGCCGATCGCATCCTTCAGCGTATATTCGATTTTCGGGCCGTAAAATGCACCCTCGCCCGGTGATATTTCGTAATGACAACCGGAACGCTTCAGCGATTCGATTAACGCGTTTTCAGCCTTGTCCCATGCATCGTCGGAGCCGACCCGCTTTTCCGGACGAGTTGCCACTTTGTAAATGATATCGGTAAAACCGAAATCCCGGTACACCTTTTGCAGCAATGCGGTATAAGCCACGCACTCGTCCAGGATCTGGTCTTCGGTACAGAAAATATGGCCATCGTCCTGCGTAAAGCCGCGCACGCGCATCATGCCGTGCAGCGAACCGGAGGGCTCGTTGCGATGGCATTGGCCGAATTCACCATAACGCAATGGCAATTCGCGGTAGGAATGCATATTGGAGCGGAAAATCTGCACATGGCCCGGGCAATTCATCGGTTTCAACGCATACGAGCGATTTTCCGATTCCGTGGTGAACATGTTTTCCTTGTAGTTCTCCCAGTGGCCAGATTTTTCCCACAGGCTGCGATCGAGAATCTGCGGCCCTTTCACTTCCTGGTAGCCGTTATCCTGATACACGCGGCGCATGTATTGCTCGACCTGCTGCCACACTATCCAGCCCTTCGGATGCCAGAAGACCAGGCCCGGCGCCTCGTCCTGAAAGTGAAACAGGTCCAGCGCACGGCCAAGCTTGCGATGATCGCGCTTTTCCGCTTCTTCCAGCATGTGCAGGTAAGCGTCCTGCTCTTCCTTTTTTGCCCACGCAGTACCATAGACACGCTGCAGCATCTCGTTCTTTGAATCGCCGCGCCAATAGGCGCCGGCCAGCTTCATCAGCTTGAATACCTTCAGCTTGCCGGTGGAGGGAACGTGCGGACCGCGGCACAGGTCGGTGAATTTGCCTTCTGTATAGAGCGACACATCCTGGTCTGCCGGAATCGATTCGATGATTTCAGCCTTGTAAGCCTCGCCGATCGACTTGAAATACGCAACCGCCTCGTCGCGAGGCAATACCTTGCGCGTGACCGGTTCATCTTTCTTGGCCAGTTCCGCCATCTTTTTTTCGATTGCCTGCAGATCTTCCGGGGTGAACGGACGCTTGTAGGAAAAATCGTAATAAAAACCGTTATCGATGACCGGACCGATAGTCACCTGCGCATCGGGAAAAAGCTCCTTGACCGCATACGCGAGCAAGTGAGCGGTCGAATGACGGATCACTTCCAGGCCGTCCGCATCCTTATCGGTCACGATCGCGAAATCGGCGTCATGGTCGATCAAAAAAGAAGTATCGACCAGCTTGCCGTCCACTTTACCGGCCAGCGCGGCTTTGGCCAGGCCGCTGCCGATACTGGCGGCAACCTGGGCAACCGTGGGCGGGACCTCGAATTGACGTTGAGAACCATCGGGAAGTCGGACTGAAACCATTTTGCTCTCCATGCCAGTATTGCAAGTGACCGGCGCCAGGATGAATATCGAACAACTGAAAAATGCAGGCGAAAAAAAACGCGGGCCAGCCGCGCTTTTTCAATATGTAATGACGAAAAAGATCCCGACTAGCGTCGCTCCCAAACCAAGATGGTCGTAGTTCGCGGTGTCATAACCGGATTGCCTTTCTCGCTCTTACAAAGTGTTGTCATCAATTCCGTTGGTAGGCACGATTGGACTCGAACCAACGACCCCTACCATGTCAAGGTAGTGCTCTAACCAGCTGAGCTACGCGCCTAAAGAAGCGAAATTATAGCGGCAATTCGGCATTTTCGCTAGTAGCCTGTTTCTCGACCGGAACCACAGGCGCCAGCGGTGGCGCTTTGACATTCCAGGGGCAGTTACTGCCGGCGCGCTTCCATCACTCCTTGCACTTCACGAATCACTGCCAGCGCTTTGAGCAACTGCGCAGTCGAAGCGATTTCTGCGGTGAACGCCATCCGCGCCTGACCTTTCGCACTTTGCGTACTGACGCCAATCACATTGATTTTTTCGCGTAAAAAGATTTCGGAAATGTCGCGCAGCAGCCCTTGCCGGTCACCTGCCAGAACGAAAATGTCCACCGGATAAACGGTCTCCATGCCGGGCTGACCCCACGCGGTCTGGATCAGCCGTTCGGGCGCCTTGATGCGCATCTCAGCCAGGTTTTTGCAGTTTGTTCTGTGAATCGACACGCCCTTGCCGCGTGTGATGAAACCGACGATCTCATCGGGCAACGCCGGCTTGCAACATTTTGCAAGCTGCGTCATCAAGCCATCCGTGCCAACCACCAGCACGCCGGATTTTGCGCCCTGTACCACGCTGGAAGCGCGACTCTTTCGAGGGACGACCGCATCGTCCGGATTCGCATTTTTGTCGGCATGTTTCTGCGCATCTTCAGCGCGCAGCGCCTGCTCCACATGCCGCAGGCTGAACTGCTCCTTGCCGACAGCAAAGAAAAAGTCTTCCAGTTTCAGGAAGCCCAGCTTATGCGCAAGTTCTTCCAGGTTGACTGCGGTCTTGCCTTCGCGCTGCAATGTTTTTTCAATCAAGCCGCGACCGGTTGCGAGCGTTTCCTGCTGATCGACTGCATTGAACCAGGCACGGACCTTGGAACGCGTGCGCGGACTTGCGGTGTAGCCCGGACTGAGCCAGTCGCGCGACGGGCCGGCGGCACCGGAGGCGGCGCTGCTGCCTTTGGCAGTGATGATTTCGACTGTCTGGCCGTTCTTCAACGCCGTATTGAGCGGCACCATTGCACCGTTTACCCGCGCGCCGCGGCAGCGATGACCGATGTCGCTATGCAGGTGATAGGCAAAGTCGATCGGCGTCGCGCCATTCGGCAATTCGATCACCCGTGCCTGCGGCGTCAGTACATAGATGCGATCGTCGAGCGTTGCGGATTTGAGTTTTTCGACCCACTCGCGATGAAGGTCTTCTTGCGTGACCACCGCGTCGACCACTTCGCTTTTCCATGCGAGCAGCTGTCGCAACCAGGCGATTTTTTCATCGTATTTCTGTCCGGCGGAATTCGATCCTCCGGTTTCCTTGTAGCGCCAGTGCGCGGCCACGCCGTATTCCGCGAAGTGATGCATATCATGGGTGCGCACCTGCACTTCCAGCGCGCGGCCGTCTTCGGCAACCACCACCGTGTGCAGCGATTGATAGCCGTTCGGCTTCGGACGGGAAATGTAATCGTCGAATTCCTTGGGAATCGGCGCCCAGATGTCATGGACAATGCCGAGCACCGCGTAGCAGGTCTTGACATCGTCGACGATCACGCGGAAAGCGCGTACGTCGTACAGCTCTGAAAAATCGATAGACTTGCCGCGCATCTTGGTCCAGATGCTGTAGATATGCTTGGGCCGGCCGAAGACTTCCGCCTTGATGCCGGCTTCGGCAAGTTCCGACCGCAAACGTGTAATGGCAGTATTGACAAATCCTTCGCGCTCCATGCGCTTTTCTTCGAGCATGCGGGCAATGCGCTTATAGGCCTCCGGCTCAATGAAGCGAAATGACAGATCTTCCAGTTCCCACTTCAACTGCCACACGCCGAGACGGTTCGCCAGCGGCGCATAAAGATCGAAGGTCTCCCGCGCGTATTGATAGGTTCTGTCGTTTTGCAGCTTCTGATCGGCAAAATAACGCAATGTCGTCACGCGGGACGCCAGCCGTACCAGTACTACCCGCATGTCCGAAGCCATCGCCAGCAGCATCTTGCGCAGCGTCTCGACCTGCGCGGCTGCCTGTTGCGAAGCATTTTTGCCGCGAACAGCTTCCTGCTGGCCGAACGTCAATTCCTGCAGGCGCATCAACTGGCGTATGCCTGCCACCAGGTCGGCAATCTCTTTTCCGAAGCGCTGCTCGATACTTTCGGCGGCGCCGGCGTCGATAACCGGCAATTCGAACAGCAGGCCGGCGATACGCGTCTCGGCATCGGTCCTCAGCAGCGCCAGCGTGGCGGCCACTGCTTGCGCGAATTCGAATGCATCCTGCCCCGTTACCACAGACGTGCCTGTATAGAACGGTTTGACAAAGGCGAGCGCCGACATCACTCCCGCACTATCTTCGGCAGTCAAGCCGGCAGATAGCTGAACGTGGGTTTCACCTTGTGCAACCGCTATGGAGACCATGGTATTTTCATGTCAGTCATTTATTTTTGCGCCGCAGTCACGACAATTTCAACCAGCAATTCCGGTCGGATCATTTTGGCTTGAACGGTTGCGCGCGGCGGGCTGTGCCCTCCCGCGACCCATTCGTTCCAAACGGTATTCATATCGTCGAAGTCCTTCACATCCGAAATAAAAATCTGGCACATCAAAATACGGGACTTGTCGCTGCCCGCCTCACCCAGCAGCCGATCGACATGGCCGAGTACTTCACGAGTTTGAGCCTGAATATTCTGGGTGGTATCTTCGGCGATTTGTCCGGCCAGATACACCGTGCCATTGTGGATCGCCACTTCGGAAAGTGTTTTTCCGACATGCAAACGTTTGATATCCATGATGTCCTCACTTCCGAATGGGATAGAGCATTCCAACCGTCGTCCATTCGCCCATACATATTGCGCTCAATTATCAAGCAGAAATTGTTTCACGACGGCGATCTGGTCTGCCTGCATGAAAGTTGGCGCATGTCCCACGCCGGCAAATTCGACCAGTTTGGCCTTGGGCCCGCGCCGGGTCAACTGCTGCGCGACGTCAGGCGTCAACAAATCGGATTCCGCGCCGCGTATCACCAGAGTCGGGCAGGCAATCGCATCGTAGGCCGCCCACAGCATCGCCTCGCCGCGCTGAGTACTTTCGGCGGTTCCTTCTTTAAACGGAATTGCCAATGCCAAATCGTAATGCCGGATCCACTGACCGTCCTTGTCCTGTCGCAAGACATCCGAAGCAAGTTTGTGCCACTGTTCGTCCGTATGCGGACCGAATGGCGCTGAAATTGAACGAATATACTCTGCCGCTTGTTCGAAGGTCGAAAACCGGACCTCTTGACCAATATAGTCGCCGATGCGAGACAATGCAGCGAAATTCAGCGCCGGACCGATATCGTTAAGCACCAGTTTGCGTATCGGACTATCCTGCAGCGATGCCAGCCCGATTCCGATCAGTCCGCCCATCGAGGTGCCGACCCAATCCACCTTTCCCGCATTCAGCCGCGCCAGCAGTGTCACCATGTCGGCGACATACTGCGGCAGCTGGTAATGCCTGGGGTCGCGCAGCCACCCCGATCGCCCCCGTCCGACCACATCGGGGCAGATAACCCGATAACGATCGCACAGATCGCGTGCCATATTGTCGAAGTCATCGGACACGCGAGTGACGCCATGCACACACACCAGAACGTTCGAATTGTCCGGATCGCCCCATTCCTTGTATGCCATCGTATGCAGACCGGCGGGGGAAAGACACTGGACGGTTTTGATCTGAGCCTGAATCATGATGTATGTAGTAATAGTAATGGTGGCCCCAACATTTTACCGTTCGTTCCGCTTAAAATCCTGTTAAGTTTATAGTCACCCAACATTCATTCAAAAGGACATCATGCAAAGCATCACTCTCAAAGGAAAGACTGCATTAGTCACCGGCTCCACCTCCGGCATCGGCCTGGGAATTGCCAATGCGCTGGCAGAGCAAGGCGCCAATATCGTATTCAACGGCTTTGGCGACGCACGGGAAATTGCGGAGCTGCAAGCGGATGTCACACAGAAATTCGGTATCAAAACCATATACCACAATGCCGACATGTCCAAACCGGCGGAGATCGAAGCAATGATGCGGGCGACGACGCAACTCGGCGGAATCGATGTCCTGGTCAATAACGCAGGCATTCAGCATGTTGCCAATATCGAAGACTTTCCCACTGAAAAATGGGATGCAATCATCGCGATCAACCTGAGCTCCGCTTTTCATACCACACGCCTTGCACTGCCGCAGATGAAGGCAAAAAACTGGGGCCGCATCATCAACATCGCATCGACCCACGGACTGGTCGGCTCCGCACAAAAATCGGCCTATGTTGCAGCCAAGCACGGTATCGTGGGATTGACCAAGGTGGCGGCACTGGAAACCGCGCAGTCCGGCATCACCTGCAATGCAATCTGCCCGGGCTGGGTGTTGACACCGCTGGTACAGAAACAAATCGAAGCACGCGCCGCACAGGAAAATATCCCGATCGAGGCAGCCAAGAAAAGCCTGCTGGCCGAAAAGCAGCCGTCAGGCGAGTTCGTCACGCCCGAACAGCTAGGGGCACTTGCAGTCTTTCTTTGCAGCGAAGCGGCGAACGAGGTGCGTGGCGCCGCGTGGAATATGGACGGCGGCTGGCTGGCACAATAAACGCTGCAGCCAGCCGCTTGCATGATTTGCCGTGCATGAAAAAACGGCGCCTGCAAACAAGCGCCGCTCTTCGTCAATCATGCGCAACGGTCACTTTACTGCTTTTGTGTCCAGCTCTGCACCGGTCTTCTCGATCACTTCCTGTTTCGTTACGCCGGGCGCCAGCTCGACCAATTTTAACCCTGCGCTCGTAACATCGATCACGCCAAGATCGGTGATGATGCGATTGACCACGCCAACACCGGTCAGAGGCAAGTCGCATTTTTTCAGAATCTTGTGCGAGGTCGAACCATCCTTGGCCCTGGCAACGTGCTCCATCAACACCACGACATGCTTGACGCCGGCGACCAGATCCATCGCGCCGCCCATCCCCTTGACCATCTTGCCGGGGATCATCCAGTTCGCGAGATCGCCTTTTTCCGATACCTGCATCGCGCCCAGGATCGCGATATTGATCTTGCCGCCGCGAATCATCCCAAACGAATCGGCCGAGCTGAAATAGGACGATCCGCCCAGCGCGGTCACTGTCTGCTTGCCCGCATTGATCAAGTCCGGATCGATCTCGTCTTCAGTCGGGAACGGGCCGATCCCGAGCAAGCCGTTTTCCGATTGCAGCCATACCTCGATATTCTTCGGCACATAATTGGCCACCATGGTGGGCAAACCAATGCCGAGATTCACATAAAAACCGTCCTGCAATTCCTTTGCCGCACGCGCGGCCATTTCTTCACGAGTCCATGCCATGTCGATTCTCCGCTTTATTTTGGGCGCACTGTGCGTTGTTCGATGCGTTTTTCCGGGTTCGGGTTGACCACGATGCGATGCACGAAAATGCTCGGGGTATGGACGTCGTCCGGATCGATTTCACCGACTTCGACCAGCTTTTCAACTTCGACCACGGTGATTTTCCCGGCCATGGCGACATTCGGATTGAAGTTGCGTGCAGTCTTGTTGTACACCAGGTTGCCGACCTTGTCGGCCATGTAGGCCTTGACCAGCGCCACGTCAGGGACCAGCGAGCGTTCCATCACATATTGTTCGCCGTCGAATTCGCGCACTTCCTTGCCGTCGGCAACGATCGTGCCGACACCAGTCTTGGTGAAGAATGCAGGAATGCCTGCACCGCCGGCACGCAGCTTTTCCGCCAGCGTGCCTTGCGGCGTAAATTCCAATTCCAGCTCGCCGGCCAGATACTGGCGCTCGAACTCCTTGTTTTCGCCGACATAAGATGCAATCATCTTCTTGACTTGGCGTGTCGTCAGCAATTGGCCGAGGCCGAAACCGTCTACGCCGGCATTATTTGAGATTGCGGTCAGATTCTGAACCCCCGAGTCGCGCAATGCCGCAATCAGCGCTTCCGGAATGCCGCATAAGCCAAAACCGCCAACGGCGATCGTTTGGCCGTCTTTGACGATACCGGCCAGAGCGGCGGCGGCGTCGGGATAAATTTTCTTCATACCAACCCTTTTCTTTCTGTAAAGTAACCTTGTTAGCATAGTTGCCGTATCCGGCAGCATATGATGTGGCGCCAAACAGCACAATACCGTAAAAGTACGAATTTTAATTCATAAAATGGGCGTACTACCTCCATGAATGCATCCCGACCAATTGATTACGAGACTATCTTCATGCAGACGCCCATCGGCATGTGCGTGTCGCAGCACCGGATTATTCGTGTCTGCAATCAGGCCCTGGCCGACATGTTCGGTTACCAATGCGGCGCACTGATAGGACAATCTTTTTCGGTACTTTATCCGACGCTGGATGAATTCGAGCGCACCGGTGCGCGCATCGTTCCGATCATGAACGCCAAAGGGCACTATTCGGACGAACGAATCATGAAACGCGCCAGCCAGGAACTGTTCTGGTGCCATGTGACGGGTAGCGCGTCGGTAAAAAACGACCCGCATGCGGCGGGGATCTGGACCTTCGAGGATCTGAGTTCCAAGCGGCCGGTCACCGCCGAATTGACGCCGCGGGAGCGGGAAATCGCCGCACTGTTGGTCGAAGGGAAAACCAGCAAGCTGATCGCGCGCCAAATTGGGCTGAGTCCGCGCACCGTGGAAATGCACCGCGCCAAATTGATGCGCAAGTTCGCTGCCGCGACTTCCAGTGAACTGGTGCACAGATTGCTCGGCGTTAGCCTCCAGCCTTCAATCGCGACGGCAAGCGCTTCGCCGCAAACTTAAAAAGCGCTCATTCCATCGTCCGCAGTCACAATCGCGCCGTTGATGAAGTGCGATTCTTCGGCCGCAAGCAATAGCAGCAGCCCATCCAGATCTTCCGGTTTGCCGACGCGCTTGCGCGGCAATATGTTTATCAGCGCCTGACCCCGCTCACTATCGAAATATTCGGCGTTGATTTCGGTGCCGATATATCCCGGGCAGATTGCATTGACATTGATGCCATACTTTCCCCATTCGGCTGCCATCGATTTCGTCATGTGCACCACTGCCGCCTTGCTCATGCAGTAAATGCCGATTTGCGGCAGCACGCGCAAGCCGGCGACAGAGGCGATATTGATGATGCGATGCTGCTTTTTAGGATCTCCCTTGGCACGGGCAATCATGCGCTTGGCGATTTCCTGCGCGACAAAAAACGCGCCGCGCTGATTGGTATCCATCACATGGGCATAATCTTCGGGCGTCACATCCACCAGGCGCTGCGTAGTCGATACACCGGAATTATTGACCAGAATGTCGATCGGCCCGGCCTCGGTTTCCGCATGCGCGACGGCGGATTTGATACTGGCGTAATCGGTCACGTCCAGTGGCACGACATGCGCTGCGCCACCGTTCGATTCGATCTCGGCACGCAATTCCTTGAGACGCTCGACGCGGCGGGACGCCAGCACGACCTGGGCGCCCGCTTGCGCCAGTATCTTGGCGAAGCGCGCGCCCAGGCCGCTGGATGCACCGGTAATCAGCGCGGTCTTGCCTTCAAAATTGACTTCGATACTCACGAACTTCTCCTTTGCCATTGTTTTGCAATTTATTAGAACTCATTTCATGAATAGCAACGTGTGCGAACATGGTCCGGGCAGATGCAGCGCGTTGTTGCGCCCACCCAAGCCAGTTCCCGAATGATTCAAGCCGGAAGCTTGAACACACGCGTTGATAATTATGGAATGAGCTCTATATGCCCGTGTCAGAGACGCTATCATTACACGAAAAAGATGCTGTCAAATTGCGGTGTCTGGCATTCTGCGGCAAAATCCGGGACAATTAGCACACTCGTTCGATAATTTAATTCAAATGTTGCGGCTGTCCTCCAACAAATTTATGGTGAAACCATGACGCAAAGCCAAACTTCAAGCATTCTCGAACAATACGGACCACGTGAAGCGATGGAATACGACGTCGTCATCGTCGGCGGCGGCCCGGCCGGGTTATCCGCGGCAATCCGGCTAAAACAGCTGGCGGCAGACAAAGGCAATGAAGTCTCGGTCTGCGTTCTGGAAAAAGGCGGTGAATTAGGTGCGCACATCCTGTCCGGTGCCGTGATGGACCCGCAAGCGATGAACGAATTATTCCCGGACTGGAAAGAATCAGGCGCCCCGCTCAATACGCCCGTTACCGAAGACCGCTTCCTGTTTTTGACGGAAACCAGGGCTTACAAGACACCGAACTGGATGCTGCCGGCCTGCTTCCAGAACCACGGCAATTACGTGGTATCACTTGGCAACGTGGTGCGCTGGCTGGGGCAGCAAGCAGAAGCGCTTGGCGTGGAAGTGTTCCCCGGCTTTCCTGCCGCAGAAGTTCTCTACAACGAGGATGGATCGGTCAAAGGCGTCGCGACCGGCCACTTGGGCGTTGACCGCCAAGGCCAGCCGACGGAGGCATTCCAGCTCGGCATGGAATTACATGCCAGATATACGTTGTTCGCGGAAGGTGCGCGGGGTCATCTCGGCAAGCAACTGATCAACAAGTTTGATCTCAACAGGGGCAAGGATCCCCAGACCTATGGCATCGGCATCAAGGAACTGTGGGAAATCGATCCGAAACTGCACCGGCCCGGCCTGGTAATCCACACCGCCGGCTGGCCGCTGGATACCAGGACCTATGGCGGCTCATTCCTCTATCATCTGGAAAACAATCAGGTCGCGGTCGGTTATGTGGTCGGCCTCGGGTACGAAAACCCGTATCTGTCACCCTATGAAGAATTCCAGCGTTACAAGACGCATCCGGAAATCCGCACCTTCTTCGAAGGCGCCAGGCGCATCTCTTACGGTGCCCGCGCAATTACCGCAGGCGGCCTGCAATCGCTGCCCAGGCTGACCTTCCCCGGCGGTGCGCTGATCGGGTGCGACGCCGGCTTCCTCAATGCCAGCCGCATCAAAGGCAGCCATGCAGCAATGAAGACAGGCATGCTGGCAGCCGATGCCGCATTCGATGCGCTTGGCGCCAACCGCCGGCACGATGAACTGACTGCTTATCCACAGTCTTTCGAGCGCTCGTGGCTGCATGAAGAGTTGCACAAGGCGCGCAATTTCAAGCCATGGATGAGCAAGGGATTGTATACCGGCACGCTGATGGTCGGCATCGACCAGATCGTGTTCCGCGGCAAAGCGCCGTGGACTCTGCATCACACCCATGCCGACCACGAATGCCTGAAACCCGCAGCAGCATGCGAGCCGATCGTCTACCCGAAACCGGATGGCAAGCTGACTTTCGACCGGCTGTCGTCGGTATTCATTTCCAACACCAACCATGCCGAACACCAGCCCAGCCACCTGTTGCTGAAAGATCCGTCGATACCGGTCCGCATCAACCTCGCCAGATATGCCGGTCCCGAGGCACGCTATTGCCCTGCGGGTGTGTACGAATACGTGAGGGCGGATGATGGTGCGGACCGCTTGCAGATCAATGCGCAGAATTGCGTGCATTGCAAGACCTGCGACATCAAAGACCCGATGCAAAATATCGAGTGGGTCACACCCGAGGGCGGCGGCGGGCCGAATTATCCGAATATGTGAGGCGGTCTGCGGTCAGGCAGCCGCAGCGAGAGCAAAGCATCAGGCGCTGCGTTGCTCCTGCATTAACCATCAACCCGGAATCAATCCTCCTTGGCTCCGTCGATTCCCAACTCGTGAATTTTTCGAGTGATGGTATTGCGCCCGATACCCAGCCGCACGGCCGCATCGTTCTTGCGGCCGTGCGTATGTTTCAACGCGGTTTTGATCAGTGCGGATTCAAACTGGCGTCCTAGTGCATCCATCACTTCGGGGCGTCCGGCGACCAGCATCCGGGCCGCCTCCGTTTCCAGCAATGCGATCCAGCCGGCGCGGTCGGCCGTGCCGTTGCCGAGCGCAGCCATCGAGCTGCCGGTCGCATGATTGCCACTGTTGGCGGATACACCCGCGCTATCGAGATCGGATGGCTGGGGAGAAAACGGCGGTGGCGTTGCATTCCCTGCGACCGAAGGGAGTGCACCGCCGGCCACACTTCCTGCGGTCGTCGGTTGCTGCAGTACCATGGAACTTGCAGCCGCAGTCGAATTCGTCATTGGGGCAAAGCCCTGGCCATCGGTCAACTCCTGCGGCAGATCTTTCACTTCCACCGCTTGTCCCGGTGCCATCACGGTAATCCAGTTGCATAAATTTTCCAGCTGCCGCACATTGCCCGGCAAATCCAGACCGGTCAAAAACTGCAGCGCGTGATCGGACATCCGCTTGGTCTCGACGCCCAATTGCTTGGCACTCTGCGACAGGAAGTAACGCGCCAGAATGGGAATATCCTCGCGCCGCTCGCGCAGGCTCGGCAAGCGTAGCCTGATCACATTCAAACGATGATACAAGTCTTCGCGGAACAATCCCTCTCGTACCCGCTGCTCCAGATTCTGGTGGGTTGCGGCGATCACTCGCACATTGGCTTTCAACGGCTGATGACCGCCGACGCGATAAAAATGACCATCGGACAGCACGCGCAGCAGGCGTGTCTGCAAATCGAACGGCATATCGCCGATCTCATCCAGAAACAGCGTTCCGCCTTCGGCCTGCTCGAAACGGCCGCGCCGCGTCGCTTGCGCGCCGGTGAATGCGCCGCGCTCATGCCCGAACAATTCCGACTCAAGCAAATCCTTCGGAATCGCGGCGGTATTCAATGCGATAAAAGGTTGCGACGCACGCGGGCTATGCTTGTGCAATGCGCGCGCGACCAGCTCCTTGCCGGTGCCGGATTCGCCGGTGATCAGGACCGTCACATTCGATTGTGACAAGCGGCCGATCGCGCGAAACACGTCCTGCATCGCAGGTGCCTGGCCGAGAATTTCGGGTGTCTCCGCAGAAGCCTGCTCGACACTCGCTTCGCGCAGGCTTTCTTCAAGGGCGCGGCGAATCAGTTCAACCGCCTTGTCGAGATCGAACGGTTTGGCCAGGTATTCGAACGCGCCGCCCTGAAATGCAGCTACCGCCGAATCGAGGTCGGAAAAGGCAGTCATGATAATTACCGGCAAACCGGGATGTCCTGCCTTGACGGCTTGCAGCAATTCCAATCCCGATTCTCCCGGCATGCGAATATCGGAAACCAGCACTTGTGGCGTGCTGTTCTGCAGCGCATTGATCGCATCGCGCGCATTGGAAAAGCTTTTTGTGACGAGATTTTCCCGCGCCAGCGCTTTTTCCAGCACCCAGCGAATCGATTCGTCGTCGTCGACAATCCAGATCGGTTTCATGTTTTTTGGCATCCCGTGTCATGGCGTGGCGGCACCCAAGGGTGCCGCCGCTGTTATCCCGGCGCCTGTTTCAATATAATCCGCATTCGCGAATGGTATTGAAACGGGCTCCCTGTCAGGGCAGTGGTATCAGAATTCTGAAATCCGTGCATCCAGGCCGACTCTCGCATTCGATCACGCCCATATGCTGCTGTACGAACGTTTGCGCCAAAGTCAGCCCCAAACCGCTTCCGCCTTCCCGACCGGATACCAGCGGATAAAAAATGCGGTCCTGAATGTCCAGCGGTATCCCCGGCCCGTTGTCGAGGATATGCAAGTCTAATGCCAGCCGATAACGCGTCTTGGCCACCGTGACCTGCCGTGCCACCCGGGTCTGCAGTGTCAGCAGCGCATCGCCGGCCTTGATATGCGACGACAGCGCTTGCGCTGCGTTGTGAGCGATGTTCAATACCGCCTGGATCAGCTGTTCCTTGTCGCCGCGGAATTCAGGTACTGACAAATCGTAATCGCGTTTGATGGCCAGCCCGTGCGGGAACTCGGCCATGATCAGGCTGCGCACCCGTTCGCATACTTCATGGATATTGACATCGCCCACGATATGCGGCCGGCGGTGCGGCGCCAGCAGGCGATCGACCAGCGTCTGCAGCCGGTCGGCTTCCTTGATGATTACCTGGGTATATTCGCGCAACTCCTTCAAATGCCGCTCCGGCAATTCGAGCTCCAGGAGTTGAGCCGCGCCCCGGATCCCGCCCAGCGGATTCTTGATCTCATGCGCCAGATTGCGGATCAGTTCCTTGTTGGCCTGGCTTTGGTCGAGCAGCCGTTCTTCGCGGTCGAGTTTAAGTTGCTGCACGTTTTCGCGCAGCTCTATCAATACCGGCGTGTCGGGATTATCGAGCGCGGTCACGATCATGTGCACCTGCAACGGTTCGCGGCCGGCCCGCTCCAGCACCAGATCCTGACGCTTGTCGGCGAACTGGTGTTCTATTGCCTGGTTGAAAACCGGGGCCAGCTTCTCTCCATTCAGAAAGAGGTGTGTCAACTTTTGGTGCAAAAGCGCCTTGAACGAGCTTTCCAGCAGATGTTCCGCCGCTGCGTTCGCATAGATAATGCATCCGTCCGCATCAAGCACGAGAACGGCAGATGCGAGCAAGTCCAGGCCGTCTAATGATGTCGTTGGTGTTTTCATTTCCAATTTGTCGCGGGACAGAGTCCCTTCCAGGGGTAAACATGATCCGGCGCTGCGGCGCCTTGTAAACACTGTCCCGCAATCCATAAAAAAATAAAGGCCGCGTTACGCGGCCTTGTTCGCTCAGGCAGCATGCCTGTTCTATTTTAAATTACCAATCTCGCGTTTCAACGCTTCGATATTTTTTTCGGTGCGGTTGATGTCTTCTTTCATCGAGGCGACACGTTCCTGATATTTGACGTAATTTCTCTCATTGCCCTGCCGCTCCGGCTCACCGTTGTTGAATTCTTTTTTCAGTTCCGCCAGTTTTTTTTCTTCGGTCTTCATTTCATCAAGCAAAATCTGCATGCGATCGTTATCGCGGGCCTTTTGCGTGCTGCTGTCGATTCTCGGAAAATCCGATGGCGAGGCGCTCGCTCTTGCCGCAGCCGTCTGTACCAGCGGCCTTTTATATGGCGACGGAATCATGGTGACGCCCTGCAGGTCGACCCTTTTGCATCCCTTGGTTTCGCCGGTATTTTTGTATTCTTTGAGACCGTTGTCGTTTACGCACAAAAAGACATCGCCCTGCGCTTGCGCGAATCCGGTGATGGAAACAAGCAGCACCACTGCGGAGAGTTGTGTTTTCATAAACTTTCTTCCCTGAAACAATCAAGCAGATTGTCAGTTTAGGATAAGAATCAATGCATTACAAACATTCTTCATAGTAGTTTGTCATCCGCGCAACAGTTCAAAAGGTCAAAAAAGGCGGGAAAAGCCTCGACTTTACCCGCCTCCTGCCGCCTTGCGGCTGATTGCAACAGCTTTTACAGAGAATAATACATATCGAACTCGACCGGGTGGGTCGTCATGCGGAAGCGCTGGACTTCCTGCATTTTCAGTTCGATATACGCATCGATCATGGTATCGCTGTATACACCGCCGCGGGTCAGGAACTCGCGGTCCTTGTCCAGGTACTCGAGCGCCTGGTCGAGCGACGAGCATACCGTCGGGATTTTTGCATCTTCTTCCGGCGGCAGATGGTACAGGTCTTTCGACGCAGCCTCGCCCGGATGAATCTTGTTCTGCACCCCGTCCAGGCCGGCCATCAGCAGTGCGGAGAAGCACAGATACGGGTTGGTCAGCGGATCCGGAAAGCGGGTTTCGATACGACGGCCTTTCGGATTCGGCACATGCGGAATCCGGATCGATGCGGAGCGGTTGCGCGAAGAGTAGGCCAGCTTGACCGGTGCCTCATAGCCCGGCACCAGGCGCTTGTACGAGTTGGTGCCAGGGTTGGTGATCGCGTTCAAT
>DASYKE010000212.1:0-3089 GCA_035995725.1 Burkholderiaceae bacterium
ACGAATGCGGCACAAATCCTGTCAGCTGCGCCGGCACGAATTTATGCTTGATCATTTTTTCGATATCGGCCAGCAGGCGCGCATCCTTGTCGGAATACAGGGAGATTGCATCGCCCGATGCACCGGCACGGCCGGTGCGGCCGATGCGATGCACATAATCCTCGGCGTTGTAAGGCAAATCGTAATTGATCACACAAGGCAGCTCGGCGATATCGAGACCCCGCGCGGCCACATCAGTCGCGACCAGGACATCCACTTCGCCCCTCTTGAACGCTTCGAGCGCGGTCATGCGCTCGGCCTGCGACTTGTCGCCATGAATCGCCGACGCCTTGACGCCTTCCTGCTCCAGTTGCCGCGCCAGCCGCGATGCGCCGATCTTGGTATTGGAGAACACCAGCACCTGCTTCAGGTCGCGTCCGCGTATCAGGTGCACCACCGCATCGCGCTTGGCTTCTTCATCGAGCTTGTAGACAACTTGCGTGACGTTATCGGCGGTCGCATTGCCGCGCGCAACTTCGATGGTGACCGGGTTATTCAAAAAGCTGCCGGCCAGTTTCTTGATTTCGGTCGAAAACGTCGCGGAAAACATCAGGTTCTGGCGCTGTTTCGGCAACAGGTTGATGATGCGCTGGAGGTCGGGCAGGAAACCCATGTCCAGCATGCGGTCCGCTTCATCCATCACCAGGATCTGGGTCTGCGACAGATTCAATGTCTTTTGCTGAACATGATCAAGCAGACGTCCCGGCGTAGCGATCAGAATTTCGACCCCGGCGCGCAGCGCAGCCGTCTGCGGTGCCATATCCATGCCGCCGAACACCACGGTCGAGCGCAACGGCGTGTGACGGGAATATGCCTGCACGTTGTCCGCCACCTGGTCCGCCAGTTCGCGCGTTGGCGTCAGAATCAGTGCCCGCACCGGATGGCGTGCCGGCGACGCGCTGTTGCTTGCATGTGCCAGCAGCAGTTGAATGATCGGCAGCGAAAAACCCGCTGTTTTGCCAGTGCCGGTTTGAGCCGCGCCCATTACGTCGCGGCCTTGCAGCACGATCGGAATCGCCTCCGCCTGGATCGGCGTCGGATGAACATAGCCTTGGTCGGCAAGTGCACGCAAAATCTCGGCGGACAGGCCGAAGTCTTCAAAACGAACGGCTGGCGCGCTACTTTGCTTGGGAAAAGATTGGGTATCGGACATGATATGTAGTAGGCAGGTCGCAAATCGATTGCGACAGCAACGGACTAGCAGATATCCGTAAAAGGCCTAACTCTTTCAATCGGTTATAAAGTGAATTAACGCTTTGGATTACTAAAAACAATATCGCTATCCAAAAAGTGGCGTGGCAATGGGAAGAAACGACGCAGTAAGCATTGCCGTCGTATTTTGTAAAAGAACTTTTTATTATACGCTCGCCTTGGATATCCCGTGGTTCTCAAGGCCTAGGCCATGACAATGGTCGGTTGCGGCCGATCAACGTCGTTGGGCAGGCCTGCATACCTGGGCTTGAAACGCACAGGCCTCAATGCTCGGCATGATCAAGTTTGCATGATTATGGCATACTGATTCCTCAGTTTAACGCCCTCTTCCCATGCCCGATTTCTGGACCCATTGCGGGTTTAATCTTGCCCGTCGTGACGTCGACGGCAAACTCGTCGTCACCGACGACCTGCTGCGCGCCTGGTGGCACCGGCCCGAAGTAGCAATTGTTGCGGAATCCTGCGACATCGAGCGTGCGCTGCACGCGGCGCTGCTCGTAGCGCCACGGCGGGCGGTTTCCGCCGCCGAACTTGCCGCAATGGAGGACCCGGCAGCCATCGAGAACTATGGCGTCGTGCTGGCCTTGCGCGACCGCCTGCTCGCGGCGCCGACGCTGGAAGCGGCCTATCTCGACATATTCCGTGGCGGTAACGTGACCGTGCCGCCGATTTTCATCGACCAGCTTGCGCAGATGATCGTGCGCGGCATTCTCGAGGGCACCGGAGATCCGCTTGAGGCTCGTGCAGCCGAACTGTTTTTCCGCACGCAAAAAGTCGCGCTCGAGGACGGTGCCGTGATGCTGGCCGATGCCGAAACGGTGGAGCTGCACGAGTCCGGCGGTGCCTACGGCAACATAGGTCGGCTGCTGGTCGAGAACAGGACAAAATCGAGAAGGGTTGATCTGGACGTGATTGACGCCGGCAATGCCGACAGTTACTGGACGCGCGACGAAAGGCACGACACGGTGGTGAGCATCAGTTACGGCCGTGCCGCGTTGACCGCATTCTGCCACGTGATCGAGAAGTGGATTCGGCATTTCTGCGGCGTCGATGTCGCGGTAAAGCCGTTGCGTACCATTGAGGACCGGCACTGGGCCTGGCATATCGGGCTGGATGCCGAAGCCACCGGCATCCTCAACGATTTGTATAAGGGCAAGGAATTGGATGCGGTGCGCAATCGCCGAATCCTCTCGCTATTCCAACTCGACTTCGCCGATCCGGCCGTGGTTCGCCCGGACGTCGCAGGCCGCCCGATCTATCTTGCCTGCGCGATGAACGCCAACGATATCCTGCGCATCAAGCCGCAGAACCTGCTGCTGAACCTGCCGCTCGCCTCGATTTCCTGACATCGCCTTTTGCGGATTTCAGCCGAGCCCCTCGCGTCTGGAACGCTTCGAAAACCAATCAACTCCTTCACTGCACAGGCACAAAATTGTTCCGGGCATTGATCGGTATCAAGATGTTTGCAAAAAGGAATGTCTTTCCTGGCGAGTAAGAAAATTCCGATATTGCATATGTTTTACTTACTGCAATTTTCAGCGCTTGCTGATAGCTATTACGTTTCTGTCTTGACATACTTCGTTCCTATGATTGCGATGAAACAATATAAATCGAGCGCAACAGAACGTATCCATACATTCATCATCATGCAGTAATTAATCGGGAGTCAGCCTTGTTGCCTGCGCAAATATCCGAAACGAATTCCGTATCTACACGTACCGGCATTCATTCTTCCGCCGAATCCGGATCGCAACGCAAGTTGTGGTCGAATCTGAACTATGTCTGCGAGCTGCTGCGTATTTCTGCCATTTCCCCGATCGGTGACGAAGAGTTCCTTT
>DASYKE010000213.1:0-51104 GCA_035995725.1 Burkholderiaceae bacterium
GCGAAGTTGCGACTACATTGTCTGCCAGCAGCGGCATGCGTTGCGATGGATAAGGAAAGGTCCAGAATGGGTTGGCGGTCATGGGCAATGGCAATAAAGGATGGAGAGGGACAGCGGACGGATTGGTGCCGGGGCGTTAAATGGCGATAGTATGCCTTACCGATACGGCGCGCGTCAAAATGGTTGTCGCCTCATTCATGTAGCCAGAGATGATTTATCTGTTGGCTGCGATTTCATCATGGCGACCGAATCACGTTATGGCAAGGCGGATTGCGCTGCCGGACTTCGAAATTTCAACTGATATCAAGCTTGGTCACGGCCTGAATGACCGGCTTGGCCTAGATATAAGTGGTTTATGAGACACAATAAGCGAACGTGGCAGTTCCGAATCGCCAGTTTTAGCGTATATCATTGCCGTATCCGTCAAAATAAGAATTCTCATGTTTGAAACCCTCATCTTTTTAGCAGTTTCCGCCATCCTGCTTTACATCTCATGGGGTGCGCTGCGCAGCCCGAATTCACACGGTTTTTACCGTTTTTTTGCCTGGGAATCCATTTTGGGCCTGGTGCTGCTTAACTTCCCAGTCTGGACTGTGAATCCATTTTCGCCACATCAGTTGCTCTCCTGGTTTTTGCTGATCAGTTCTATCGGGTTGGCGATTCATGCGGTCAGACTGCTGAAAAAAATCGGCAAGCCGACGCAGGAAAGAGCGGATGAGGCCTTGTTTGGTTTTGAGAAAACTTCGTCACTGGTGTCGAGTGGAGCATTCAAATACATTCGCCATCCAATGTATGCGTCCCTGATTTTTCTGGCCTGGGGCGCATTTCTCAAACAGTTTTCCTGGTTAGGCGTTTGCCTGGTGCTGATGGCCACTATTTTTTTGCTGTTGACCGCAAAAAGAGATGAGGTAGAGTGCCTGGCGCATTTTGGCGGGGAATATCGTTCGTATATGCAGAAGACCAAGCGCTTTATTCCGTTTTTATTTTAGTAGGCTTAAGACCGCTTGGCGGAAACGATTTCAACGCATGATTTTGTCTGAATTCGAAAAAATCGCCTATCAGGCGGGTTGGTAAAACCGGCGGATTGGCGGTATTGCCGACCAGACACAACGGCCTGTGCCAATTTGGCCCGCTATAGCTGCATGAAATAGGTGGTAAACAATTATCAAATAATTGCAAATTTCTTTATTGACACTTGTTGGTTTGTAGTCTATTTTGAAGATAAGCAGCATCCCTTAAAGGGGAGTAGCCTTACTGCACAAGCCGTCATTACGGGAAAATTCCCCGGCCTGCAGGCAACGGTAACGTTGTGGCAAGACCTTTACCGGTAACAGGTAAAGGTTTTTTTTCGCTCGGACCTTTACCGATGTCGTCGGCCAACCGAGCGAATGCCCGATTTACCTGTCTGCGGGGAGAGCATGGATATTTTCTCGGTGGAATTTTTTTCCGCACTTTTGGCAATTATTGCCATTGACTTGGTCTTGGCTGGCGATAACGCCATTGTCATCGCATTGGTTGCCCGCAAATTGCCGCAACATCTGCAGCGCATTACCATCATCGGCGGCACTATCGGCGCCGTGATTGTGCGCGTTGGCATGACATTAGCCATTGTCTGGTTGCTTAACATTCCGGGATTGTTACTGGTGGGAGGTATTCTGCTGGTCTGGATCGCCTATAAGCTGCTGACCCCGATCCGGGATGAAAAGAAATTGGAGCATCTGCCTTCTACCAATGCGGGACTGTGGGCGGCAATCCGCACGATCATTGTGGCTGATGCAGTCATGGGAATAGATAATGTGCTGGGTGTAGCGGGAGCGGCGCAAGGAGATTTCCTGCTCGTGATCCTGGGTTTGTTGATCAGCGTTCCGATCATGATCGCAGGTAGCACGCTCATCCTCAAATGGGTAGAACGTTACCCGATCATTATCTATTTCGGCGCAGCGATCCTTGCGTGGACTGCCGCGAAAATGATTATTCATGAACCCATGCTGAAGGATATTATCAGCCGGAACGAATTGATCATCTGGGTGCTGTATGGTCTGGTAATCGGCGGGATCGTGGCCAGCGGATTGCTCAGAAAAGTGCCTTTTAAATCCATCCGTCCCAAAGAAAAACCAGCCAGCCCTGAAGTTCGTTCACACCAACCATTGTCGTCCAACACATCGCAGGAGATTAACATGCTGAATATTCTGATTCCCGTTGACGGCTCGCGCGATGCATTGCGGGCGGTGGAATACGTCATTCAATATCGTGCACTGCATGATGAATTGATGCACGTGAACCTTACCAACATTCAGCCGCGATTGCCGAGATACGTGACTCGTTTCGTGCAGCCGCAAAACATTCACTTGTTCCGGAAAGAACGGGCCGGCAAAGCGCTTCGAAGCGCAATCGATCTGCTCGACAAGGCCGGTCTGCAGTATTCGGTATATATAAACAAGGGCGACATAGCGGAGGCGATCGTCGCCTGCGCCCGGCAAACGCATAGCCACAAAATTGTCATGGGCACCACAAGAAAGAATGCATTGGTCAGATTTTTCCAGGGCTCGATTATCAATAAAGTCATGGCCCTGACCGACTTGCCGGTAGAAGTCGTCGCCAAGGAAGAGGCGACAATACTTGAGCGCTTCGGAATCCCGGTTGGTGTGGGAGTAGGATTGGCATTTTTATGGCTCGCTACCGAATAGCGCGTGAAGCCGATTGAAACATTCCGGTTTGTAGACGCGATGGCAAGCGGCTTGTCTCGTTCCGAGGCAAGCCGCTGCTCAGCGAAACAGCCTCCTTTCAAATCAGCTGATGCCTTTTGAAAAGGTCGCAAGCGCCTTGCTGACGTCGGCAAATTTGACCGGCTTGGGAAAAACGCGGTCAAATCCGGCGTGAACCGCTCGCTCCTTGTGCTCGTCGCTGGTGTATCCGGAAACGGCGATCAAGGGAATGTGCGCCAATTCTTTATTGGCCCGCAATGCACGCGCAAAGGCAAAGCCATCCATGTCGCCGGGCAGGCCTAGGTCGCAGAAGATGATGTCCGGAAGGTTTTTTTTTGCCATTTCAAGGCCGGCGCGCGCGTTGGAAAAAACGGTGGCGTCGCATCCCATGATCTGCAGCATGTCGCCGAATAGCTGCGAAAAATCACGATTGTCCTCGATCACGATTACACGCATCCTTCGTTGCTGCATCGACTTCGTTTGTGATGGGCTTTCGCGAAGCCACGCGAAGGCTTCGGCAGCATCATAAAAAGCTTTTACACCGAATGCGTCGGCATTCATCAACGCCAGCGTCGCATCGGTCGACACTTGTGATAATTTGGCCGGGCTGTAGATCCAGGAAAAGCGCCTCAAACCTGCTTGCTTCATTCGCGGGAACCAGTCGTTGGCAAGCCATGCAGCCGCGAATCGCCAGATGCCCAGAACATGCGTGTGATCGTTTAATACCCAATAGGCGTTATATCTAACCATCGACTCCAGGATGCGTTCGCATCCCTGTTGAATCGATTCGACGGATTGGTATCCTTTCCAGTTGGCGTGCAGCAACAACGTCTCCTTGTCGTAAGAAATCGCGAGATAGCTGTCGCTGTAGAGTTCAATCAAAGAATTGCCTTTTTCAGCCAGACGAGGGGTTTGCAGCTGGCCTCTCATGACGCAACACCGTCCAATAACTTGAGCTGTGTCGCCGAAGGCGATGAATGCCACAGGAGGCTATGGGTTAAAACAGTCCAACGGAAATTGATACTGGAGGAACGCTTGAGTTTGAATATAAAATGGTTCAATGCCGGTTTCACTGTTGCATTATTGCTTAAAAGTAAATCAAAGAATTATAGGTAATTTGAAACGATTGATTTTGATTTTTATCAAGTTGAGGGGCAATGAGTACTAAAACTTGCCATATAGAAATTAAAAGGTAATTTTCACAATAGTATCTTCGAAAAAGCCGTTCTTGCTGAATGACATCTTGGCAGGTAATAAATTCTTCAGCGAAGCTAAATTCTTCAACAAAGCGCATTTGCTGAAATTAAAGCTAATGGAGTGGCGAGAAAAATTAACGGACCAGAGTTTAGTAACGGAAGAAGTATTCATCACATATTCATTTTATGAATGATATGTATTTGAATACATAATTGGATATATAACCTGGGTCTTTCTATACTGCAATTGAGCACGATTGCTCAATTGGAAAGGAAAGCACCATGGATCTTATATCTCAAGTCCTGCTTACAGCACTGGCAATAGTGTATGTCATTGAGTTGGCAGTCTTCACTGTACTGAAAGACAGAATCGCAGATCCTTTTCCCCGCACACAAAACTGAAATAGAGATGGCTTTTTCAGACGGTAAATTCGCTCCTTGCGCTATGGGGCGGGTGTGCCGGGACGAGCGGTGGTTCATTGTGGCTTTGGACTGCCGATTCGGTTTTTGATTTATCCGGCAGCCGTACTGTGGAAAGGCATGGTGCTTCTGCCTCATGAGTTCCATTGGTCGAGCCGACGCTTATTTTTCCATGGCGCCATACACCAGCGCACTCATCTGTTCTCTGTAATATTTGCGGATTTCTCCGGGGCCTACCGACATCATCACCACAACCAGCTTTTCCTTCGGGTCGACCCAGAACACTGTACCGTTGGCACCGTTCCAGGAATAATCCCCTACACTTCCATTAGTGGCGGCAATGCCGGGTTCGGTGCGGACTGCAACACCCAGCCCAAATCCGTAACCGTCCCGGCCGGCTTCGGTCAGTGCCACGTTATTCTTGATCTGCGTTCCCAAGTGATCCGATGTCATGAAACGCACCGTTTTCGGACTGAGGACACGCCGGCCATTGAGAACGCCGCCATTCGCCAGCATCTGCCCAAAGCGCAAATAGTCGCTTGCGGTTCCGAATGCGCAAGACCCGGCGCAGTCGAACTTCAACGACTGCGTAAGAATGTCTATTTTCTGCGACTTCCTGGTGATCGGGTCGAATGGGAGCGGTTGAGCCAGACGGCGGCGCTTTTCTGCGGGGACGGTGAAGCTGGTATCGCGCATGTCGAGTTTGGACCATACCCGTTCCTGCAAAGCGGCGCCTAGGCTCTTGCCGGTAATTTTTTCGACTACCAGACCGAGAACATCGATCGAGAATCCGTAATCCCATGTCGTCCCCGGCTCATACGCCAAGGGAAGCTGGGATATTTTATTAATGAAGTCTTCGCCGGTCATGCTGAGCGCAACGCCCGCGGACGAGCCGGGGTACAGCTTGTGCAGCGGAGTGTCTCCCCTGGCGCCATAGGTCAGGCCCGAAGTATGACGCATTAAATCCTGAATGAATATCGGCTGCTTCGCCGGCTGCGTCGCGATCTGTCCCTCAGTGCCGGCGATCCCGACACTGGCATTCCTGAATTGGGGGAACCAGTTGCTCAAAGGCGCTTTCAGCGGCAGTCGTCCTTCTTCATACAAGGTAAGCGCGCCCGCTACCGCCATGACTTTGGTCATCGACGCCAGGTTGAAGATCGCGTCGGTTTTGAGCGGCACGCCCGCCGCCTTGTCCTGGTAACCGTGGGCCTTGAAATAGACGAGTTTCCCCTGCCGCGCGATGGCAACAACTGCGCCGGGGATACGATCCTTGCTGATTTCATCGGCAAAAAAGCGGTCGATCCTGTTCAGGCCCACATCCGAAAATCCGACCTCGGATGGCCTCGCCCTAGGCAACGGATCATCGGCCGCGGCCGCGATGGAAGCGGACAGAACGCCACACAGCGCGATGAATGTATTGCATAGTCCGACAACCAGTCGATGGCGACGTTGCATGTCTGTCTCCCTGTGTAGCGATTTTTAATAAACTGCGCAAATGTAGCAACAGCCGATAATTATTGCGGAGTGAAATTCATCTTGGCCGCGAGCCGTTTATTGAGTTCGAGTTCGTCGACGATTGCCCTGGTGAATTCTGCCGGCGTGGATGCAACTGGTACGAAGCCCTGCTCGAAAAAGACGCGCTTCATTTCCGGATCGTCGAATGCCTTTACCACTTCGCCGCGCATGCGGGTTACGTATTCATTCGGTGTGCCGGCCGGAAACCACAAGCCGTACCAAGGAACGTAGACATAGCCTTTAATACCGGCCTCGGCAATTGTCGGTACATCGGGAAGTTCGGTCCAGCGCTGTGAAGCGGTGATGCCGAGCGCTTTTACCTGGCCGGATTTGATGAAAGGCAGCAGCGTGGTAGCCGAGCCGATGCACATATCGATTCTTCCCGCGACAAGATCGACGATCGCTTGCGCGACTCCCTTGTACGGAACATGCGCAATTTCGGTTCCGGCCATCGTGTTGAAATATTCCGCCGCAAACTGCATCACGTTGCCGATTCCGCCAGACCCGTAATTCAATTTGCCGGGATTCGCCTTGGCCTGGGCGATCAACTCTTCCACATTGCGCGCCTTGACTGCAGGATTGACGACCAGGATGAACCCGACGCTATTGGTGGCCAAGGTGATCGGAACAAAATCCTTGACGACGTCGTAAGGCAGGTTGGCGGAGATGACCGGCAGGCTGGCGTAGCTCGACGACGTAAGCAGCATCGTATATCCGTCCGGCGGTGCCTTGGCCACCAGGTCGGTGCCGATCGCGCCGCCGGCACCGGGCTTGTTGTCGATCACCAGATTTTGGCCGAGAGAGGAGGCCATCTTGCGTCCAAGCATCCGGCCAATGAAATCCATCGGCCCGCCTGCGACATAGGGTACGACAACGCGAATCGGCTTGTTCGGATAGTCTTTTGCAACAGGCTGTGCGAGCAGCGACGCCGGCAGTCCGAACAGCAGCGTTGCGCAGGCGAATACCGTGAATCGCCGGGCGCCTTGTCCAATCCGGTTCAGCGCGGGCATCTTGAGGCGCGTCATATTTGTCTCCTCGTTGCTTCGTTCGCCGCATTCCACTGATACCGAGTGGCGGCGGGTTCTTTTGATCGCACCGAGCGATACTACTTCGGATTTGGCAAACCTGTCGAGCAATGTTGCCCGGATGGCCTGCGTATACCTTTTGTCATTCTGGATGTACTTAATGGGCCAATCATCCAGGATGTTCGATAGTTTCCATATGGCATCTAGAGCCTTGGCCGCCGACAATCAATATCGCTTGTTATTAAAAATAGCAAACAAGCTTTCTTCTGTGGAATAATCTGTTGCGTCAGATGGGGCATCCAAGTGTTCGAAATTGGCCGGTTGTCTATCCGCAGCGCCGCCGGCGAGAGCAATGCGCATCTTGTCTGCAACAGGCGGAACGGCGCCAGAGACATGCTGCGGCCCAGCGACTTCGCGAAAAAAATTTTATTTGTTCCGGATTGCGTCAGCGGGTAAAAATGCGATAAGCAACCATTCACATCAAAGGAGACAACATGCCAGTCAAATACAGTCTGAAAGTTAACGGCGCCGCGTTCGGCGTCGAAGCCGAACCCGACACACCTCTGCTGTACGTGCTGCGTGACAACCTCGAACTCCATGGGCCGAAATTCGGCTGCGGCCTGGGGCAATGCGGCGCATGCATGGTGCATATCGACGGCGATGCGGTACGCTCATGCGTGGTGCCGGTAACCGCCGTAAACGGGCGCTCCGTTACCACGCTGGAAGGCCTCGGAACGCCGGACAAGCCTCATCCGGTGCAGCAGGCATTCATCGATGAACAGGCAGCGCAGTGCGGTTACTGCATCAACGGAATGATCATGACGTCGGCTTCGCTCCTCGCGAAGAACAAAAATCCGTCGGACGCACAGATCAAGAACGAACTGGCGAACAACCTGTGCCGCTGCGGCACCCATCAACGCATTGTGCGCGCGGTAAAACGCGCGGCAAAGTCGCTGGCATAGGAGCCCGATCATGACAATCAATCGCAGGAATTTTTTGCGCACCGGCGGGGCGCTGGTGATCGCGTTCAGTCTGCCGCTCGCTTCCAGGGCGCTCGCCGCCGTTGCACCGGGCACCAAGAGCATGAACAAGAGCGAAGTCGATGCCTGGCTTGTGCTCGGCAAGGACGGCACGGTGACGGTCTATACCGGCAAGGTCGATCTCGGTACCGGCGTCAGGACTGCGCTGATGCAGATGATGGCTGACGAACTCGAAGTCCCGTTCGAGAAAATCGAGATGGTCATGGGCGACACCGCGCTTACCGTCGATCAGGGCCAGACCGCGGGTAGCCTGACGATACACATGGCCGGTGCGCAACTGCGCCAGGCTGCGGCAACCGCCCGCAAAACGCTTCTTGACGCCGCCGCCATCAGATTCGATGTGCCGACCGGCGAATTGCAGATCGTTGGCGGCATTGTCAGCGTCAAATCCGATCCGGCAAAACGGGTCGCCTACGCCGACCTGGTGACGGATAAGGGCTTCGTCACCAAGCTGGACGACAAGGCGCCGCTGAAGGATCCCCGCACTTTCAAATATGTCGGAAAATCGATGCCGCGCGTCGATATTCCCGCCAAGGTGACCGGCACCTACACCTACATGCAGGATTTCCGGGTGCCAGACATGCTGCATGCGCGGGTCATCCACCCGACGGCGGTCGGCGCGCAATTACTGAACTACGATGAAGCGTCGGTACGCGACGTGCCCGGTTTCGTTAAAGTCGTCCGCAAGCATAATTTCCTGGCGGTGATCTGCAAGACCGAGTGGGGTGCCGTGACGGCGGCACAAAAACTGAAGGCCGACTGGTCCAAAGGCACCGGTCTGCCGGATCAGGCCAGGCTGTATGAGTTCTGGCGCAATGCGCCGGTCGCAAAGACCGACGTGGTTACCAGGGTCGGCGACGCGAAAGCTGCTTTGGGCAGCGCGAAAAAGACACTCAAGGCAACGTACGATTTCACTATCCACACGCACGGCTCGATCGGACCGGCGTGTGCGATAGCGGATTTCCGCGACGGAAAATGCATGGTCTGGTCCGCATCGCAGGCGACGCATTCGTTGCAAAGCGAGATCTCCAGCGTGCTCGGCATACCGAAGCAAAATATTCGACTGATGTACCTGGACGGTTCCGGCTGCTATGGCAGGAACGGACACGAAGATTGCAGCGCGGAGGCGGCGCTGGCATCGCAACTGGCCGGTGCGCCGGTGCGTTTGCAATGGATGCGGCATGACGAACATGGATGGGACCCGAAAAGCCCGCCAACGCTGGTCGACATGCAGGGCGGCCTGGATGCAGTCGGCAATGTGGTCGCATGGGATGCCAACTACCTCATCGCCGCCCAATCCGGCACGCTGGACGATTTTCCATTGCTGGCAGCCACTCTGAGCGGCGTCGAACGCAAGGGCGCGTATACCGGCAATCTGCAGCAGAACGCTGCGGCGCCGTATGCGTTTCCGGCCAATCTGACTTCGGTGCACCGGATGAACAGCCCGGTGCTGCGCACTTCCCATGTGCGTACGCCGGGACGCATGCAAAACACTTTTGCCACCGAGTCGTTCATGGACGAACTGGCCTATGCCGCGGGCGCCGACCCGCTGCAGTTCCGGCTCAGGTACCTGAGCGATCCGCGTGCCCATGCAGTGCTGTCGGGCGCGGCGCGGCTGGCCGGATGGCAGACGCGCGCGGTTCCGAATGCGGGTGCCGGCAAAGACAAGCTGATGCGAGGCCGCGGTATTTCCTATGTGCGCTATGACGGAGACCGAACCTATGTGGCGGTAGTGGCCGAGGTCGAAATCGATCGCTCGACCGGCCATATCCGCGTCGCGCGCATGAACGTCTCGCACGACTGCGGACAGATCATCAATCCGGACGGCACGCGCAACCAGATCGAAGGCGGCGTGATACAGACGGTCAGCCGCACGCTGATGGAGGAGATAAAGTTCGATCGCGAGCGCGTCACCAGCACCGACTGGGCGAGCTACCCGATCCTCAAGTTCCCCGACATTCCCGAAGTGCACGTCGATCTGATCGACCGTCCCGGCGAGCGCGCGTGGGGTGCGGGGGAAATGGCGCCGACGGTAGTGCCTTCGGCGATTGCAAACGCGATATTCGATGCGTCCGGGGTACGCATGCGCTCGGTGCCCTTTACGCCGGATAAAATGCTTGCGGCAATCAAGCAGAAGAACAAGAGGGCCTGAGATCGTTCGAACGCGTTGCTCAACCCGGCTGGTCTTGCTTTGGCCATGCTCCACCATCCGTTTTTGGGCCGGCGCCGCGCAGGTATTGCAGAATGCGGCGGTAAAAGCGGAGTCACGGCAAGGTCGGGTATCATACGTCGATTTGGCTGGAAGGCTGTAAAGTGGACTTTAGCTGCTGCACAAACCGGGACCGATTCGCTGGCATGGAGGTCCTGCCTGATTCCGATCCTGCGAAGGCGGCCACGATATGATCTGGTTCGCGGTCTACGTGCTGGCCGGAGCACTGGTCGGAATCCTCGCGGGCCTTCTGGGGATCGGTGGCGGGATGACGCTCGTGCCGGTTCTCGCTGCCCTGTTTGCCGCCCAAGGCTTTGCTCCCGACCATGTCGTGCATATGTCATTGGGAACGGCGATGGCATCGATTGTTTTCACGTCTACATCGAGCGTGCGCGAGCACTTCAAGCTGGGCGGAGTCGATTTCAACATCGCGAAGCGCGTTGCACCGGGCCTAGTCATCGGCAGCCTGACCTCCAGTCTGGCTGCCGGCTGGATCTCGCAGCGGCATCTTGTGTTCGCCTTTGCCGTCATCGTCTACTTCGGCGCCACGCAAATGCTGCTCAACAAGAAGCCCAAAGCGACAAGAACCTTACCCGGTAACGTTGCGCTGTTTGCCGTCGGCACGGGCATCGGCGTGATCTGCGGGCTGGTGTCCGCGGGGGGTGCATTTCTTACCGTACCGTACATGCTTTGGTGCGGAGTTCCAATGCGAACCGCGATCGGCACGGCTGCCATGATGAGCATCCCTGTGGCCGTCGTTGGAACGCTTGGTTACCTGATCTCCGGCTGGAATGTGCCGAATTTGCCACCCCATACAGTTGGTTTCATTTCCGTCATCGCACTGGTCGGACTGGTCAGCGGAAGCGTCGTCACCGCACCGCTTGGAGCGCGTCTCGCGCACCGCCTGCCCGTGCTGACGTTAAAACGCATCTTCGCGTGCCTGCTATATGTACTGGCAACGAAAATGATGGTGACTTACTGGTAGAGTCATTCGATAAAAACAATTCTGTACGGCTATTGAAAAACTCCAAGTCTTGCTATAGTAAGCAGGTACCATCAGCTTCCCCGTTAATAGTCGAAGGTACAGAGTTCAAATTTTCAATGATGGAGGAATACCATGAGCAAAAGCCAGGACGCGAAAAAGGCCGTCAAGAAGGACCCAGCTAAAACGATGAAGGAAAAAAAGGCTGCCAAGAAGCTTAAAAAGGAAGAAAAAAAGCGTCAATGATCTTGATGGATTGGCAGAATATTGTGTTGCCGTCAGTGCCTAAAGCCTGACGGCACGATGTGCTTTTTGACTTTACGTTCGGAAAAAGAAAAGGCCGGGCCGCGGCAATGTATTAAAGGCATGGCTGACGGCGAATGAGCTGTTCCGCCTGGGCATGAACGAGTTTCGCAATCGGCAGGCTGCCGGTTCGGCTTGTCTCGTGCAGGCAATTCAAAAGGTTAGCGCAGTCCGGCTAACCTTTTTCATTTCGGTGATCGGTTTGATCGAACAAATGAAACGCTCTTCGGTCGAACCGGATGACTGAAGGAGAAACGCTTATGCAAACGACCTGGATTGTTGTCGCGGACAGTAGCCGGGCAAGGATTTTCGAAATGCAGGCGGGCCAGCAGCACCTGCGCGAAATTGCAGACCTGGTCAATCCGGCGGGGCGCGCCGACGACAATGAATTGCGCACCGACGAGCGCGGACGATTCTACGGTAAAGGGGAGCGGGACCAGGCCCATACCGCCGATCCGGCGGTGTTCCCGGTCGAACATGAAAACGAACTATTTTCTCGCACTGTCACGCACTACCTCGACGAGGGCCGCAACCAGCATCGCTACAGCCAGTTATACTTGATCGCCGCGCCGAAATTTTTAGGACTGATCCGCAGCAACCTCGATAAAGAAGTGCAGAAAATGGTGAAGGAGGAGCTGCCTAAAGATATTTCCACCTATACCGTTCAACAGATCGAGGAATACATCAAGCAAAAGATACGTTGACGAAAATCGTATCGGCGACCAGACAGCGCCGACTGCCTGCCGGATTACGAAATGCAGTTCAACGGAACAGGTGAACAGGCTGGAGTATGCGGAATTCGACGGGCCCGCGGGGGTGGTCGGGCGGCACGGCTTTATATGGCAAAAGATCGGGAGGCAAGTATCGTCAGTCACGATATTGCATTGATGGCGGTTAAAGACGACTTGTCGCCAAATCAAATCGTCTTTGGCAAATTGTGGCTATGCAGAATTTTATTTCTGAATTTAATACAGATCGGCAGCTTCCGTTTTCAGATCTTTTGCTTCCTCAATCATCCTGCGATCTTGAATACGTTTGCGGGTAATGGCGGCATGCCGCTCTGCTGACATCGGCGGCGCGGTCATCAATTCCTTTAACTGCGCCATGTTGGTGTAATTGCTTTTAGTATGCGTATCCAAATTGCTCACCTCCTTGGTTAACATCATCGTCAATTACCGACTGCCTGCCATGCTGCCAAATTCCAGGCGCGCTGCAGGAATGTTTAATAATAACAAGAGACGGCTGGGCTGAAACAAATCATTTTGCGCCGTATTCGAACTCCTAACCGTGATACATCACAAACTATATTTTTCTACTAATTCGCTTCCGGAGAAACCGAATTTCGAAATCCGATACACCTATTAATATACGCGAAAGCGTGATTCCCTTAACAAATATTTCCTTAAAATAAGTCATCATGGCTGAGTTGTTGCTTCTGCGCATCGTTAATGTTTATTCACGTATTTTGATTGGGTAATACATAGCCGACATCATTTCACGCATGCCGAACAGCGCAATCTGTTGCATGGCGGCGAACAACTCGCGCCACATATTATTTTGAATAACGCAGCAGCTTTCGCCATGTCTCGGTTGCTTGCTCTTGCAGTGTGGTCTGCGGTTAAAGTTGGAAAGGCGTACCGCAATTAATTTGGTATTCATTAAATTAATTTGGCCGTTCATTGCACTGATGCGCGCATGGCGGTTGCTCACCGGTGCGAGCTTCGCCAACTCATCGAACACGTATGTTGCAGGCCGCTGCCGGATCGATTCGTCTTGCAGTTGCTGCGCTAACATGAAATGCTGCCGGGCGAAGTGCGCCATCCTTGAATTGCAGCGACAGATCAGGCATTTTAAAAAACCATCGTGCGGGATATCTGGACATAACAATTTGTCCAAGTCTGACTAAACTCAACAGTGTGGCGAAGCCAATTGAAAATACCGGCACTATGTATTCAGGCGGGTTCCACGTCCAGGAGCACTCTATGCAAAACTATCCAGGTCAAAAGGCGCAGGTCGAGCTTGAAGATATAAATGAGAAGTTACGCAGGGAGGTTATGAAAACCCTGGAGCCGCACGGCTTGAAACTCGTTTCCGATTTGCCCCATATGTCAGAGGGAGAGAGGGCAAAATGGCTGCTCTGGAATCTGCATGAAAATCTGGACGCGGTCAGAAAACTGGAACCGACTCTTATTGGACAGGTGATGAGCACCCAGCTCACCGTCAGCGACGGCCAGTCGATGTGGACCGATAAAAGCGGACTGGAAAAAAGAATCGAGCTCAGTTGCAAATGGCATCTGATGCTCACCTACTCAGCCTATCAAAGCGAACAGACCTATGAAATAGGCGAAGGCTGGGTCGACTTGTTTGTCGGAGAAGCTCCGCCGGCACATCCGACGCTGCTGGAAAATCAGAAAGGATATCTGGATGCGGATAGTTCGCTATTTCCCAACCAGTTATTTTTGTATGGATGGATTACCCAGGATGTGTGGCTAGAAATCAAGCCCCAGCTGTATAACGCCCATCCTACCTGCCGTACCGATATCTTGCTGTTGGATAATTACTTGTTTCCGGTAAAGAGCGGATTCGATTTTGTGTGCGGCCCTGCCGGCTCCATCGGCATCACGAATCTCGAATTCAGAACCTTCTCTCACCCGACGGAGCGCAGGATGACAAGACGCGGCGAACCGCGTCAACGGTCATAACGATCGAGTGCCCGCTGAAAAAAGAGCATTCGCTTCTTTTTTCGTCTGAGAGATGGCAATCGCTCTGCAATCGCGCTGAACCGGTTAGAGCCGGTAGTGCTACGTCAGTACATATGCTGACCGCCATTGATTGCGATATTTGCCCCGGTCAGAAAGGCTGCCTCGTCCGACGACAGATAAGCGACCAGGCCGGCCACTTCTTCCGGTTTGCCTAAACGTGCCATCGGAATCTGCGGAATGATTTTACTGTCCAGTACTTCCTGCGGAATGGCCATCACCATTTTTGTACCGATGTAACCCGGCGAAATGGTGTTGACCGTTACGCCCTTGCGTGCCACTTCCAGAGCCAGCGCCTTGGTGAAACCATGCATGCCGGCCTTGGCCGCGGAGTAGTTGGTCTGGCCGAAGGCGCCTTTTTGCCCGTTGACCGACGAGATGTTGATAATCCGTCCCCAGCCACGCTCGGTCATGCCATCACATACCGGCTTGGTCATGTTGAAGACGGAATCGAGGTTGGTTTTTATCACCGCATCCCAATTGGTCTTGTCCATTTTCTTGAATGTCATGTCGCGCGTAATGCCGGCATTGTTGACCAGCACGTCGACCGGACCGATTTCCTTGTGGATGAGAGCGATGCACTGCTGCGCCGAATCGTAGTCGGATACGTCGCAAGGAAAGGCGCGAAATTTATATCCTTGCTGTTCCATCGTGCCCAACCATTCCGTCGCCTTGGTATTACCGGGCGAATAGGTGGTGATGACCTGATAACCCAGCGCAGCCAGCTTGATGCAAACCGCTTCGCCCAATCCGCCCATACCGCCGGTGACTAATGCAATTCGTGCCATGTTCTGTCTCCTTTCTTTATATTTGGATCGCTGCAATGAAAATGCTGTTCGATCTTTTATCTCTCTACTGCGAGCGCGACGCCCATGCCGCCGCCGATGCACAGACTGGCCAGGCCGCGTTTGGCGTCGCGTCTCACCATCTCGTGCAGCAACGTGACAAGAACGCGGCAACCCGATGCGCCGATCGGATGGCCCAGCGCGATGGCGCCGCCGTTCACGTTGATCTTGCTGGTGTCCCAGCCCATTTCCTTGTTGACGGCGATTGCCTGTGCGGCGAATGCCTCGTTGATTTCCATCAGGTCGAGATCCTTGTGAGTCCAGCCCGCTTTTTTCAGACACAGTTGCGAGGCCGGGACCGGGCCCATGCCCATGATGCTGGGGTCGACGCCAGCGGAGGCATAGGCCTTGATTCTGGCCAGCGGCTTCAGACCCAGTTCCTTCGCCATTGTTGCGGACATCATCACCACTGCGGCCGCGCCGTCATTGATGCCGGACGCATTGCCGGCGGTGACCGTGCCATCTTTGGCGAAGGCCGGACGCAAGCTCGATAACGATTCCACCGTGGTGCCGCTCTTGATGTATTCGTCGTTCTCGAAGACGATCGTGCCTTTTTTCTGGGGAATCTCGATCGGCAGAATTTCATCCTTGAATTTGCCCGCTTTTTGCGCCGCTTCCGCCTTGTTTTGCGATGCCGCTGCAAACGCGTCTTGCTCTTCACGCGAAATGCCGAACTTCTTCGCGACGTTCTCGGCGGTAATGCCCATCGGATACTGGTTATATACATCCACCAGGCCATCGACCATCATGGTATCGACCAGTTTTGCATCGCCCATCCGGAAGCCGTCGCGCGAATTATTGAGTACATGAGGCGATGCACTCATGTTTTCCTGGCCACCGGCGATGATGATATGAGCGTCGCCGCACTTGATCGCCTGCGCCGCCAGGTGAGTCGCTTTCAAGCCGCTGCCGCATACCTTGCCGACGGTAAATGCGGGCACCATATCGGGCAGACCGGCCTTGATCACCGCCTGGCGTGCCGGATTCTGGCCGACGCCTGCGGTCAACACCTGTCCCAGAATCGCTTCATTGATCATTTCCGGATTGATCCCGGTTTTAGCGAGTAATCCCTTGATCACATGCGCTCCGAGTTCGGCGGCGGGAATTTTTGCCAGCGATCCGCCGAATTTGCCTATTGCTGTTCGCATTGCTGCGACGATGACGACTTCATCCATTTCTAATCTCCGTTAAAAACTGCAAAAGCGGCACATGATCATATTAATCAATATGCGCCACCCGCGACGTTTAATTGAATACACAACCTTTGCCCAGATGCATTGCTTCTCATAATAACTTTCGGCAAGCACACTTTTTTGATAAATATCAATGTTTCCTTGACGACAAAACTCTTGACTGTGAAATAGCAGATTACGGTTTCACAGCTAAGAGCACGCCATGAACTAAATTTTAGGCGATTATCCATATTGTTGAACGGCAAGAAATGCTTGAGTAAACAAGCCGTAAGCAACGGCGAAACACCAGATTTCTCCCACGTCACGGGTCCGATAACGCCAGCTCGAAAAGCAATTTTGATGCATGAAAAAGCATCCGGCTGTAAGCGCAAATATCCGTGCTGTACTTTCAATCCATGGCATCGGACGCAAACGAGCATGTCCAGATAATAAATGCTACTGTACGCGCATCCCGTCCCAAAATCTTCTTTTTTATAAGCGTCCGCGCAATTGCGCCGCATCAATTTTGCCATCCTGTCGTCTCGCTTTCGGCCCCTGTTTACATATATCTTGCGTGGCAAGCAGATGCGGCTTCCTCTTCATCATGGTACGGAATATGCTAAACCAGTTGGTCGACAAGAGAATGCATCGAGGCTTATTACCACGTTCAATGAAAAGGAGCAGCCGTGGCGGTTCCAGCGATTCCAGACGGTTTTCACAGCGTGACACCCTATCTGGTTGTGCACGGTGCAACCGAATTGATTCATTTCCTGAAGCAGGCTTTCGAAGCGGTCGAGTATCATCGGGCGACTCATCCGGATGACAGCATCATGGATGCGCAACTGCAGATCGGAGACTCGTTCGTGATGTTGAGCGAAGCGCGCGATGAATTCAGACCGATGCCGGGCAGACTGCATTCATATGTGGACGATGCCGATGTGGTGTACCAGCGGGCGCTGCAGGCGGGTGCCACTTCGCTGCGCGAGCCCGCCGATGAATTCTATGGCGACCGCAGTGGCATTGTGCAGGATATGTGCGGCAATCATTGGTGGATTGCCACTCACAAGGAAGACGTGCCGCCCGACGAGATGATGCGGCGTCAGAGGGAGCTTAGCAATTCTCCATGATCCGGACGGTTCGGCAAAATGACGTATTGCGCTTGCCGAAGGGCGGGTCAGGCCGGATCGGAAGCAAGCACCTTCCGCGGCAATACGCGCACCTGCACCTGGCGTCTGACCAATGCGCGGGTAAGGATCCTGTAGGTATCTGCATCAAACGCCTGCCGTGCCGGTGCGTGGTTCAATAAATCCTGCAGATAGTCTTCGGAAGTGGACGACGCTGCTGTAACATGGCCGACCACTGCGGCGACCGCGCAAAGCAGAATACAGCGAAAATCCTGACCGGAACGCCTCGATCAATGTGACGGCTTTTGCTGCACTTGATGCCAATAGCTGACGCAGGCTTGCGCAAGCGCGCGGGTCGGATCGATGCTGATCGGCAGCAAATCGGAATCGATGTGCTCCAACCCGACAGGCACTTCGGTGCATGCCAGAACCAGCCTGGTTGCGCCTTTGCGCACCAGGCGGCGGCCCGCGTCCTCGAGCAGTTTGCCGCCGGCTTTCAGCTCGCCGCGCTTGATCGCGTAGCAGCCGGGGATGAACAGGTCGGTCAGTTCCTCTTCGGTATTGGTGATGCAGGCAATGCCGGATGATGCAAAACGGCTTTGGAACAAGCGTGCGTCCAGTGTCCCGCGCGTGGCGATCAAACCTACCGCCCCATGGTCCGGCCCGGATTTGTTAAGCACGTCAAGCGTGGCGTCGGCGATATGGATGATCGGCGCATCGCTGGCAGCGGCCAACGCATCGAACCAGTAATGCGCGGTATTGCAGGCAATCGCGATGCGTGTCGCACCGGCGGCATTGAGGCGGTCGATGCCTTCCAGCATTGCAGGCAACGGCGATTCGCCGCTGCCCTTCAATGCATGCTGCCGGTCCGGAATTTGCGGCACGTTCCACGTGACCGTCGGCACATGGTCCTGGTCGCGCGCCGCGTCGGTCTCTTCGATGATCTTGCGCATCAAGTCCACTGTCGCCAGCGGCCCCATGCCGCCCAGAATGCCGATCAGCGGTTTCATCGCTTGTCCGGATTTCATGCTTGCTGCGCCGCTTATTGAGGCACCAGCACGTCTCTATAGCCGAACAGGCCGACCGATCCGCCGGTATGGACGAAGACTACATTCTCGCCCTTGCGGAAATAGCCGGCCCGGATCAATCCGATCAGGCCGGCCATGCCTTTTCCGGAATAGACAGGATCGAGCAGGATGCCTTCCAGTTGCGCGGTCAGCTTCACTGCTTCGATCATGCCTTCGGTCGGCAAGCCGTAACCGGCGCCGACATAGTCGCAATTAGCCTCGACCGATTCGCGCGCCAACGCGCCTTTGACACCGATGAAATCCCAGGCCTGCTGGGCCAGACGGTAGACGTTTTCTTCCTGCTTGTCTTTCGGCGCACGGACACCGATGCCCAGTACGCGGATACCGGTATTCATGCCTTCGAAGCCAACCACCAGACCGGCCTGGGTGCCGCAGCTGCCGGTCGCATGTACTACCCGGTCGATGCGCAATCCCTGGTCGTTTGACTGCATCAGCATCTCTTGCGCACAGACCACGTAACCCAATGTACCGATCGGATTGGACCCGCCGCCGGGAATGAGGTAAGGCTTTTCTCCCTGCCGGCGCAGCCGGTCGCCCACGGCAACCAGTTCCTGATTCATGTCCAGCCCGGCGGGACGCGATTCGAGCGCGCAGTTGAACAAGTGATCCAACAGCACATTGCCGTTCTGGTAGTACTCCGGACTGCCATTGCCAACGCGCGTTTCCAGCAGGGCGGTGCAACGCATACCGAATTTTCCGGCGGCTGCCGCGGTTTGCCGTACATGGTTAGATTGTGTCGCGCCTTGCGTGACGAGATGGGTGGCGCCCTGGGCCAGCGCATCGCCGACCAGGAATTCGAGTTTTCTGGTCTTGTTGCCGCCGCTGGCCAGGCCGGTGCAATCATCACGTTTGATGAAGAGATTGGGGCCACCCAGATGTTTGGTCAAATTGGGCATCGGTTCCAGTGCGGTCGGCGCATGGCTTAGCTTGACGCGAGAAAATCGTGACAGGTGCATGGGTTTCAGCCTTTAAAATATTTATCGATGTAATGACGGTAGCCGCTGACGCGATGGGGCACCTGCCATTTACGAACTGAGCGCCGGTACAGCAGAAAATGTGCGCTGTAATCTTCCAATTCGTTATGGGCAGAAGGCCGATCGTGACGATGACAGCCGGGACCTTATTATTTAACGTGCGGGTGTCGGCAGTGCCGGGTATCAAGCATATCGCATTTTTGCATTAATCGTCTTTTCCCGCAAACCGGTCGATTGCGTGCTGCCGGAATATCTGCGTGGTACCCGACATGATCAACAGACTGCCTTCTGACAATTCGATCAAGACCGGTCTGGTCATCTAAAACGCATGCACGAACTTGACTTCCGCATCTTCCACACGGATCGACTCCAGCGTGTCGGCGTTTTCGAAAAGCTCCAGGGTCTAGTTCATATGCGCTGTCTTTAAAATCCTGCCTTGCAGAAGGCGGCCGCTTTCGCCGGCTTAATCCGGCTTCACATTGATCCGCATCTCACCCAGGGTCACTACCTGGCCCGCGCGTATTTTGCAGGTTTTGCGCAGCTCTACCTTGCCGTCGACCGACACCGCACCGGATGCGACCAGCATTTTGCCTGCACCGCCGCTATCGCATGCGCCTACCAGCTTGAGCAACTGGTTCAGTTCGATATATTCGCGGTTGATGCCGAATTCAAGCTGCTGCATGGTAGTCCGGTGACGATGAAGGATGATGGTATCGGGATGCGCTGTTGTCATCCCGGCTGACGCGCAGTAAGTGTCCGCTGCGCCTTATCCAGCCATACCGCCAGATTAGCATGCAAATCTTCATGACTGAACGAGCAGCTTTCTTCGGTAAACAGGCTGCCTGCTTCCAGCCGTCCGAGCAAATCTTCCATCACCTGTTCATAGCGGGGTGGCAGGCTCCCCAGCAGCGGGTTCTGTGCCCGCCATGTCTGGCAAAAGACGGCAACCGGGATGCTTTTTTTCTGCAATGCAGTGAGCGCATCTTGCATGGACTGGAGGGCGTGATCGTGTGGCATCGATAGACAGGATTTGATCGGATTAATGCAAGTTTAATATGAGATGGGCAACGCTGCCTGTCTTTTCAGCGCCGGATGCTTCCGTCGAAAAAAGATCAATTGAATTGGTTTTGCGCGCGCAGTCTCTGTGTAATTCCTTCAGGCGGAACAGGCTCCGAAAACAGGAAGCCCTGGCCGCAATTGCATCCCAGTTCCTTCAAGAAATCGCGCTGGGCTTCGGTCTCTATGCCCTCCGCCACAACCTGCATTCCGAGGCTGTGCGCCATCCCGATAATCGCGGATGCAATTGCCGCATCGTGCTGGTCCTCCGGCAGGCTTTTGACAAATACCTTGTCGATTTTCAGCGAGTCGATCGGAAAATGCTTAAGGTAACTCAACGACGAAAAGCCTGTGCCGAAATCATCCACCGATATCCCTATCCCCCTTTCTTTCAGAGAGCGGAGCACGGAGTTGTTTCTAAGGTTGTCCTCCATCAGCATGCGTTCGGTAATCTCCAGCTCCAGAGTATGAGGGTCGATTTCATTCTTCCGTAATGCGGCGTCAACAATGTCCATGAACGACAGATCCGCAAGCTGTTTGGAAGACACGTTTACTGCGATCCGCAAATGCGGGTATCCCGCCTGCCGCCAAGCCTTCAATTGCTTGCAGGCGTTTTGCAGCACCCATTCGCCTATCGGCACAATCAGCCCCGTCTCATCGGCCAGTGCAATAAACTCTTCCGTGCCCAGAGGCGCCAGTTTGGCATTTTTCCAGCGCAGCAATGCTTCGATGCTGCAAATCGTATTCTTTTCAAGGGAGATTTGCGGCTGGTAATACAGAGACAGCTCGTCGCGCTGTATCGCGTGGCGCAATTCTTCTTCGACGGTGTTGCGCCGTTTGGCCTCCACGTCCAGATTGTCCGTATAGAACTGAAAATTGGACCGTCCGTTGGCCTTGGCATGATACATCGCCATATCGGCATACTTCAAAATCTGGTTCGGATCTTCCGCATCCTTTGGAAACATCGTTATGCCTATGCTCGCCCCGATCGATACCTGATTCGTATGCACGAAAAACGGCTTGGATAATTCTTCCATCAGCTTGTTCGCCAGATGCGCCATTTCGGCTTGCGTTGCCACGCCGTTGCAGATGATTCCGAACTCGTCGCCGCCGAGCCGTGCCACGATATCTGTCTTGCGTACCGCTTCCACCAGGCGGCACCCGACACTCATGAGCACTGCATCGCCGACATGGTAGCCCAGGGAGTCGTTGATATTCTTGAACCGGTCCAGGTCGATGAACAATACGCCGACCTTGGTTTTTCGCTGCCTGGCCTCGTTTATCACGGCATCCAGTTCTTCATTGAACTTGTTGCGATTAGGCAGCCCAGTGAGGCTATCATGCTGGGACAGGTATACGCTGCGTTCCTGGGCCAGCTTGCGATCGGTAAGATCACGCAGGATCTTGACGTATCCATTGTCGTTTCCACTTTCGTCTTTTACCGGTGTTACCACTCCGGAAGACCAGAAGCGCGATCCGTCCTTGCGCACTTGCCAGCGATCGTCATCCGAACGGCCGTTCTTCGATGCAATTTCCATCTCGAGCATGGGCTGCGAGGCGGCGTTGTCCTGGGGTGTGAACAATACGGATGACGGCCGTCCGATGATTTCCTGTTCCGAGTACCCGTATATCGTTTCTGCGCCGACGTTCCAGCTCGCAATCATGCCGTTTTTATCGATACGCATGATCGCATGGTCGATTGCATTTTCTACCAGCAGGCAATAATTTTCCGCTGTTTCATAAGCGGCTGCACGGGCCTTTTTCAGTTCGGTAATGTCTTCGACGATATCGATAAAATGTTCAGGCTTTCCTTCCTCGTCCGTTATTAAAGACGACCTGATTTCGACATCGATGAGAGATCGATCTTTGCGGATAAACCGAGTCTCTATTTTCGCAGTGTGCATTTCGCCGCTCACCATCCGGTGGCGAAAATCGTCGATCCGAGGCACTTCTTTCGGATCGATAACCTGGTCGCATCGCAAGTCCCATAATTCTTCATGCGAATATCCAAGCAGCTCACAGAATTCGTGATTAATCCTTACCCAATGCAGATCCGGATTCAGGAAAGCCATGCCGATCGGGGCCTTGTCGAAATCCACTTCGAATATTTTCTCGTTTTTCATAATGGGATCATGGCTTTTTCATGAGAGAAATTGGATGCAATCGCGCGCGAATGGTTCTGAAGAAAGAGGCAGTCGATTTGACTTCCTGTAAGCCTTACTCTTGTTTTATCAGTGTATTACGCACTGCGCTCGATACCAACTCCGAATTGGCGCAACCCGGGATGAGGAGTAACATCGGGATTTATTTTGCCGGAGCCGCCATGCGCAAGTTCGCCTTTTCCGTTCTGACGCTGTCAATCTTTTCTTTCTCGGCCGCTGTCTGGGCCGACAGCCAGGTCAAGCCGGGTTTATGGGAAATGAGCATGAAGTCCGACGCGATGAAAAATATACCGAAGATGACGTCCGAGCAGATGAAACAACTGCGCGAGATGGGTGTGAATCTGCCGGAGATGCAGGATGGCGGCATGGTCACTAAAGTATGCATCTCCAAGGAAATGGCCGAGCGGGACCAACTGCCGCAAATGAATCAAAAGGAATCCGGCTGCGAAACGAAAAACTATCAGCGTACCGGTACCGGCTTCAACATGGACATCATCTGCGATGGACCTGACATGAAAGGTGAGGGCAAGGTGAAAGGGAAGTTTTCCGGCAGCGAAAGCTTTACCTCGATCTATGATTTCAAAGGCACTGCATACGGCCAGCCTGTCGACCAGCGTCTTGAAGGCAGCGGCAAGTGGCTTGGCACAGATTGCGGAGCAGTGCAGCCGATGACCGAGCCGATGCAAAAAAAATAGAGGCACGTACGTTAGGCAAGTCTTTCCATCAGAAGATGGGCTGAACCTGTTTGCAACGGATCAGGTTTTTCTTTTGGGGCTGAGCAGCGTGGGCAACTGTACTCGCATGGCGCCTCCATCGATTACGTTGTTTCGACTCCGGCATGCTGCCGACTGCCCTGTGCTTCCCTAGGTGCGCCGACCGAAAACCGGTAGTTTGCACTCACACCTTAGTCTCTTCCGAATGCCGTACGCTACCGCTGTAATGGACCGTGATATTCATTTTTATGATAACGAATATGCCAAATGGCAATTGGACTTATACCATATTTACTCCTATCCTGAACCTCAGGTAAACCACAGTTTGTAGATAGGAGGTACATCATGTCCACATTGACTATAGCTCGCCCGGTTTCGACCAACGCGCTGCAAGCTTATGTGAAAAACGTCGGCCAAGCAGGCCGTTTGTTCCTCGCCACGTTGCTGGCAATCGAACCGCATCGTTCCGCGCACGCCGCAGGAACCGCTGTCAAAGCGGTTGAAACCCGCGACAAGCATCAAAGCGTTGGTTCGCTGCTTCGCCTGTATGGGTTGGCTAGCCAGTCCGATTCGGTGATGCCGAACCTGGCCGTCGAGTTGCGCTACATTGCGTCGCGCGCCCAGCGATAAGTCGTCAAATTGGGTGGCCGGGCAGCAAGCCCGATACCGGCGGGCCTGCCTAGAGCGCACAGCCCGCATTTGCCGGATGAAAAGACCCTGTCATCCGGCGGCGCGATCAGCCGCCGCGCGAAGTTTTTCATAAGGGACAGCGCCACTTAATGCCATCGACTCGGCAAGCGGACGATCGGCGCGGCGCACCAGCGTAAGCGGGACACCCGTAATACCGAGATCGTACGCACGCTGTTCGTCTTCCAGCACCTGCTGCGTATAACGCTCGGTATCGAGAGCTTCCTTGAGGGCGGCCGGGTCCATGCCTATCGATGCGGCGATTTCAAGCAGGGTCTCGGTGTTTCCGATATCTTTTCCATGTTCGAAGAAACCACGGAAAAGCGCGTCGTGCATGCGGTCGAACAGGCCGAGAGTCTTTGCATGGGCAACCGCCTCGAACGCCTTGCGGCTGCGCGGCTGCACCGGCGGCAGGCGCAGCCGCATGCCGCGCTCCTCCGCCATCGGATAAACCGACCGCCCCCAGATATCGTGCAGGTATTCCCCGTCCGGATCGAGCGTGGGCGCCGGCTCCGGCCTCAGCTCGAACGCATGCCAGGACACATCGACACGCGGGCCGAATTCCTCTTTCAGGCGCTCGACAGCTGGCAGCTCCAGATAACAAAACGGGCAAACGTAATCGCTCCATATTTCAACGGCAATGCGCGGTTCGGAAGTCATTCTATTTCCTATGCAATTTGGAAGGGGGAGTGGATAATTCGCGGATACCACCGCTGGCCACCTGTTCCGGTCGTTTTCCATTCTGGATTGACATTAAATCACCTGTCGCGTTCACCATCTTTGCCGCAGCGAAATAAGGCTGGGACATAAAAAGTCCGGCATACGTATTCGGTTCGCAATCCGTAATGTTTTTAAGCGACATTTTTTATCCATGTTGAAATTTTCTTCGGATCTGGCAGATTTTTTCGTTTATCACAACTTGTTCAACTGTGTACGCTAACGCACAGACCGTAGAGGGCTTTCTCTGTATTATCGCAGCAGAAATTCAACGGACGCAGTTCAGTTTGCTGCATCGTCCCTATCGTTGCACCGTAGCGATTACGTCACGGCATCAATTACAGTCGAAAGGATTCTCCATGAAAAATGCACGCCATATGATGCTCGCAGCCACTTTATTGGTCTTTGCCAACGTCGCACTCGCGCAGTCAACTAGTTCCGCAGCTGCGGCGAAAGCCGATCCGAACGCTCCTTACTCGGCCGATCCGCTTGTACAAAAGCGCCAGGCCGACAAAGTCGCCACGGATGAGTACAAGGCCCGCAAAAAAGCCGCGAAAAAGAAAATGAAGGAAGAGAAGGCCGCCGCGAAAGCCGAGATGAAAGCCGAGAAAAAAGAAGCGACTCAGACAAGGAAGGATGCAATGGCAACGCCAGCCAAGTAGTAAGCGGCAAGCATTCAGGGTGGACCAGCAATGTTCCTGTCCACCCGGAACGCAGCTGCCTGACATCGGTCAGTGATGCTTTTTCAAACTTTGTTCTATATCTTCCAGTTCGATTTCAATTGCATCGGTGCTGATGGCGATTTCGTACAACGAAAGCGCCAGCGACAGAATCAGAAAGAAAATGCTGGTGCCTAAAATATACTGCGCAATCGGCATCATATCGATCAGCACTAAAAACATCGACAGCGCGCACAGGATAAAACTCAATACGCCGAATGCCTGCATGTGCCGGACCAGCGCTATTCTGAGCCGCAGATTCGAAATCTGGCGGATTTCGACATCCTTCAGATTTTCCTGGTATTGGCTATGCAGCCGCCGGATCAGCTGCGCCAATACCATGAAGCGGTTGGTGTAAGCCAGCAGCAGCAACGAAATGGCTGGAAATAACAATGCCGGTGTGGTCACATTCATAAGTTCGTATTCCTTGCCGAACAAACGCCGTAAAACTCCGATACCGTGTTTTAAAAGCAGACGCGTGACGAACGGTTTGCCGCATGAAGACAAATCGGCCGGCAACATATTCCCTCTGCACATTGCTTCAATGCAAAAATCGCGCCCGATGTCCATCGGGTAATAATGGCCAGTTCGACGGGATGGCATGGCCATAATAGCCACTGGGAGCGACGCATCCTTCGCAGTAATGGAGTGCGCATGCCAACTTTTAGTGCAAGCGTGCCCCCGTTAGGCAACACCCATTGGTTGCAAGTGCATGACAAAGGTAATGACGATTTGGCGGAAATCCGGTAGCCCGTTGTGGCCATTCTGCCCTGCCGACCTAAATGGAAGGCTTTTTCCATACATGGACGCCGAGGCCGATCATCCATAACAGCAGCAAAGAGCTCGACGGCATATTGATAGCCATTGCCAGCGCGGAAAACCCGGTATAGGCGATCACTATGCCCGCAATCGCAGTGGGAACGCCACCCGCAATGGCGAGGATGCCCAGCCATTTTGGAAAGCGGCGATCGATCAGCAGCGCCATGCCGAATAGCGATACGGTAATGCCCACGAACAGGCACGTCATGCTCGCCAGACCTATCTCGATTTGCCTGACTGCAAATGCGGCAGAAAACAGCGCTGCCTTTTCCTGCTCCGGCGCCATTGCCCACGCGTCTGCCATTGCCTTGAGGGCGATGCCATCCACGGCCTGAAGTACGCCAGCGACAGCCATGCTTGCTACCGCGCCTGTCGTTGCGAGTGCAGCCACTGTCTGAGCGGGACCATTTGCAAGCCGGCGGCCAAGCAGCACCGATGCCCCCAGCATCAACATGACGCCGACAAGCTGCATCAAATGACTGGCTATCCAGTGGCGATCCGCCGCATACTCGGTAAAAGCAGCCACCGGCGCATTCGGATCCGCACTCATCGGATGCAGATAGCTGCCGACAAACAGGAACAGCGCACCGCTGATTGCAGCTACTGCGATAATTCTATTGGCCGGATTGTTATTCATCAGTATTCTTCAGGCTGTGAAATCCGTGCGGAATGTTCTGCGTTTGCTAGCCGTTCGGACTGCGCTTGACAAAAAACAGCGCGGCCCCGACAGCCATCAGTACACCGCCAAAAAACCGGTTCTGCCTTTTCACGGCGCGTGTATCGCGGAAATAGCGCTGCATCGAGGAAGCGGTAAAGGCATAACCATGCATCACGGCCAAGTCGATCGTGCACATGGTTGCGGCCAGGATCAGCAGCTGCGGCAGCAATGCGGCGTTGTGGGTGATGAATTGCGGCAGCACTGCGACCATGAAGATGATGCCTTTCGGATTGGTGGCATTGGTCAGGAAGCCAAGCAGGAAGCGCTTGCCGAATGCTGGAACTTCTGTGGCGTCTGCCACCATCTGCGGCGCGGCCCCCGTCGACGCATCCGGACCCGCTTCGACCCTGGCACGCCATTGGCTGAACCCGAGGTAGATCAGATACAGCGCGCCGATGGTTTTGATGATGTTGAATGCGAATTCCGACGCCAGCAGGATCGAGCCGACACCGGCACCGGCGATGAATAGCAGCAGAAGCAGGCCGGCCTGCAGGCCGATGATAGTGCCGGTGGTTTTCCTGACGCCGTAGGACAAGCCGTGCGACATTGATAGCACTGCACCGGAGCCGGGCGACACGGCGATAATGCAGGCGGCGAAAAAAAAGGTGATCCAGGTCGTGAAGCTCATCAGGGCTTTTCGGCAAAACAATGATTATACGGCTGAGTTCTCCGCAATTGGGCGCCGCGCCGGATTGCAATCCGTCATGAAGATGGGCCGCCCGGGCTGGGCGGGAAATCGGGATGCTTCGCCTCGTACAGACATCTCTTTTTTTATATTGGTCCTGACCCGATATGTGCGGGATATTTAGTGCAGCTTCACGCCCTACGAAGGCCATAAAGCACATTCAATTCTTAACGACACTTGAGCTGCCCCATAGCAAACCTGAATACTTCAGATGACCAAGGCAAAGTAAAGAGGAAGACCGAAGCAGACGCCAGATCACGGCGGCAAGTCCAAGAAGAACAACAAGAGAGCAGCCTCGACGCAAAAAGCCGCACCAAGGCCGGCACGGGCGAAGGTGCGGGTGGTGGCTAGCAGCAGAAACGGCCTCACTGACCTGATGCAGCAGTAACAGCTTGCCCGATCATGATATCGCCACCTTGCTGCAATGTGCGTTCCACACACCAGAAGCCGCAGCATTGGTGTCTATCACATTAACACCCGAAGTAATACGTGAGGCAGAGATGGCGCATCGCAGGCACTCTATATCCTCACGCGAGCTTAGGTCAAGGCCGTGGTTGTGGCTGGCCCTGTTCGACCTTGCCTCGCCATGCTCCTGTTTCCTGACCCCGAGATTCTATAAATTCTTTAAACCGCTGCAGGTCGCCTTCGACCCTCCGTGACAACACGCCTGCCGCGTCGCCCGCCTTTTCCATGACGTCTTCCGGTTCATAGTCCATGCGCAGCGTGATACGGGTCTTGTCGTCCGAGATCTTCTCGAAGGTCACAATTCCAGAATTCGGTGTGCCCGTCGTGCTGCGCCATGCAATACGCTGATCGGGAATCTGTTCCGTGATCTCTGCGTCCCATTCCTTATCCTTGCCGGCAATTTCGGCGTGCCAATGAACGTGAGTATCGTCCAGTTGCCTTACTTCTTTGACGCCTTCCATGAATTTTGGAAAGTCTTCAAATTGCGTCCATTGGTTATAGGCAGTGTTGACAGGTACGTTGACTTCGATGGATTTTTCTAGGGTAGCCATGGTTATCTCCAATTAAAATGGTTGCGGCCTATTAATGCCTAGTCTCGCGGTCCGAATGAATCGCGGAACATGAAGGCCGGAATATCAATTAGACAGGTTACAGACAAAAGATTCCGAGGATAGTGCTCGAGGATGAAAATCGTGCTTGCGGATAAGCGGGGACTGGTGCGGGCGAAGAAAGAGGAACCGGATGAGGTTCATGCACCGCACGCGTGGAATTGCACGGTCGGGCCCCATTCTTCTTGCTTTCGTCACGCTTAAATCGAGCCTTGCCTCGAAGGCTTTACCTCGCCTTGATGTTGGAAATTTGCATTTGCGCTATGCAGAAAGTACAGTGTCGGCAACTTTCACCACTGCAAAGGCAACAGAAATGAGCGCATTTTCGAAAGATATCGAGAAATTCAACGGGATTTACAAGCTGCCGGTCAGCGTCAAACCAACGCTCGATGTGGGCGTTCCCGTCGCCGAAAGACTAAGGGCATTCAAAAATATCCTCAATGAAGAGATCGATGAAATCGACGAAATCATCACGGCGATAGAAGGGTGCGCGCCGTCGCTGGAAGTGTTGACGATGCTGGCCGATCTGCTGGGCGATATTCAAGTGTACTGCGCATCCGAGATGGCGAAGTTCGGATTGCCGCTGGATGAAGTACTGGCTATTATCATGCAGTCGAATTTTTCGAAGCTCGGCGCAGATGGCAAGCCGATTTATGACGAGCGCGGCAAGGTTCAGAAGGGGCCAAACTACTGGAAGCCCGAACCGAAGATCAAGGAGCTGCTGTCCGGTCTGGACGGGGTTGCCGTGTAATGTGCGGTTAATGTCGGGTAAAGGGCGTCAGGATGTGTAGGCCGCATGAAGCAACGTGCAACGCCCGATGCGAGTGCTTGGTTAGCAGCCAGAATGGCGGCTACCTACCGCTTGATTAACCGGATTGCATTTTGCCCGATCCGGGCTACGCTCGCTGCACACTATGTGTGATTGACACTGCCGTGGCACTTCAAAGCTTGGTGGGGCGGAAAAGCGAAGCGCCTTCCGCCCTACGGCCCTTGATCTCGCCGAAATATTCGTCGATCTTATTTATTGGAGCTCCACGAGTCCTTCAACGTCACCGCCCGATTGAATACCGGCTTCCCTGGTTTGGAATCCACCCGATCCGCGACAAAATACCCATGTCGCTCAAACTGGAACCTGTCGTCCGGAAGCGCCTTCGCCAGTCCCGGTTCCAGATAAGCGGTAATGACTTCCTTCGAGTCCGGATTCAGCGCCAGCCTGAAATCCTTGCCGCCCGCATCCGGATGCGGGTCGGTGAACAGCCGGTCATACAGCCGCACTTCCGCTTCCAGCGCATGCGCGGCGCTGACCCAGTGGATATTGCCCTTGACTTTGTAATTGGCCGATCCTTCGGTGCCGCTCTTGCTGTCCGCAAAATAATTGCAGTGTACCGCGATCACATTGCCTGCCGGATCCTTGTCGAAGCCGGTGCATTCGATCACGTAGCCGTAGCGCAGCCGCACCCTGTTGCCGGGATACAGGCGGAAATAGCCTTTGCTCGGCACTTCCATGAAATCGTCCCGCTCGATCAGGAGTTCCCTGCTGATCGGGAAGCGGCGCACGCTTTCATTGAATAGGGGGTGGTTCGGCGGGTAGACCGGCGCGGTGCATTCGACCGTTTCGTTTTCCGGGAAGTTGTCGATGATCAGCTTCAGCGGGCGCAGCACCGCGGTCGCGCGCGGCGCTTTGGCATCGAGGTCTTCGCGCAACGCGCCTTCCAGCGTGGCCATGTCGATCCAGCTGTCGGCCTTGGCAACACCCGCGCGTTCGGCGAAAAGCTGGATTGCTTCCGGCGTGTAGCCGCGGCGCCGGATGCCGACGATTGTGGGCATGCGCGGATCGTCCCAGCCGTCGACGATTTTTTCTTCGACCAGTTGCAATAGCTTGCGCTTGCTGGTGATCGCGTAGGTCAGGTTCAGCCGCGCAAATTCATATTGCTGCGGCAGCGGCTTTTTGAAGAAGCCGCCTTCGGCCAGGTGTTCCAGCACCCAGTCGTAGAACGGACGGTGATCCTGGAACTCCAGCGTGCACAGCGAATGCGTGACGGTCTCGATCGCATCCTCGATCGGGTGCGCGTAGTCGTACATAGGGTAGATGCACCACCGGTCGCCGGTACGGTGGTGATGCGCGTGACGAATGCGGTAAATTGCCGGGTCGCGCATGTTCATGTTGGGCGACGCCATGTCGATTTTTGCGCGCACGATATGCTCACCGTCCTTGAATTCGCCTGCCTTCATGCGGCGGAACAAGTCCAGCGACTCGGCGGCAGGGCGCTCGCGGTATGGCGAGTTCTTGCCCGGTTCGCCGAAGTTGCCGCGGTTGATGGCCATTTGGTCGGCGCTCTGGCTGTCGACATACGCGTGCCCGGCGGTGATCAGATATTCGGCCATCGCATAGAGCTGGTCGAAATAATCGCTGGCGTAATACAGGTGGCTACCGCCGTCGTGCTGCCAGTCGAAGCCAAGCCATTTGACGCTGTCGATGATGGTGTCGACGTATTCCTGTTCTTCCTTGGTCGGGTTGGTATCGTCGAAGCGCAAGTGGCAGCGGCCGCCGTAATCGCGTGCGAGGCCGAAGTTGAGACAGATCGATTTGGCATGGCCGATGTGCAAATAGCCATTCGGTTCCGGCGGGAAGCGAGTGATGACTTGTGGCAGCGGATTGCCATCTGCGTCAACGCGGCTTGCATATTTTGCCGCAGCCAGATCGGCTTCGATAATGCCGCGCAGAAAATTGGAAGCTGCCGGATGAGCAGTGCTGCTTTTGTTGTCGGTGTTCATGTTGTGTTTCTTTAAAATACTTTGCAGGAATAAAGGTTGACGCATTTTACCGTAGCGACTCCAACAGTTGTTTTCGTCGCTATGAAGCGGGCGAAATACTTGATTTTTCTCTAGCCGCCACCGGTAAAAAATCGTTTAAATACAGTATGAAGAGAATTTCACATTACGGTGAATGATTTAAAAATCCTGCCTTCCATCGTTCCAGCCTTGCCCCGAGTAGAGAATGGATAAGGATTCAAGGCAACTGCCTTGAACAGCGGCGATCCGACTGTTTCTCTTGCCGGATTCTTGCGGCGCATGCTGTCCACATGGATTATCCGGAGCAGGAAAGACGATTTGCCGTTGATAAGGTGCTTTGATTCCATCGGACTGTTGGAAAAATAGAGACGAAGGAGCGACAAATGACCGTCAAACGCGAAGACTTGCTGGCCGCCGCCGCAGCGGGTGTACTGCAGTACACGCAAGTCGATCCGTTGCTGATTTTCTTGCTGCAGCGAGACGTGAACTTGCAGCGCGGGGCCATGCTCAGGGAAAAAAGTGCTGCTCGCATGAGTGGCAAGCATGTGTTGGGTTACATGGCTGCGATACTGGGAATCGGCATAGCGACGTCGCTGATTGCTTATTATACGAAGCTGGCGTTCGATGCGCTCGGCGTTGGCGGATTGCTATGGTTTATCGCCTTGTATGCGCTCTTTACGGTCGCGATGGCAACATGGTTCGAGCGGCGCCAGATCGGCGTATCGGCACGCATTTTTTCCACGTCTGTAATCGCACTGTTGCCGCTGGCGGTTTTCGCAACCCATCAGATCCACATCATGTGATGCTGGGCCTGTGTCCGGTAGCAACAGCCTGCAACAGTTTCAGTTAAGTGCTGTTCGCCCTGAGTTGGCAATACTGGCAGGTTCAAGTCTCTTCGCGATCTCTTCAGATTTCCGGCCTCCGGTTCAGCTATTGAACCGTGCGCGAATCGCTTCCAGCCGCGCCCGGTTTACGCCGAAGTCCTTTCGTCCCAGGCGCGATGCCGATCGCATGTGGATCACGCCCGCCGGCTTATCGAGCAAAAATTCGACGTCGTCGATGAACTTCAGCCAACGGGTCTGGAATTCTGCATGCAGATAATTCGGTTGTGCTGCGATGACGGTCGCGCCGTCCATATTACGGACGATCGATGTCAGCCTGGCGAAAGCGGTGTTGCCATCGCCGCTGAATTTGAGCGGGGCGATCACATGGTAGTCGGTATGCGGATGCAGCGCGGCTTGGCTGGACACGACATTCCATGCTTCCTTGACCGGCGGTTTGAACATGCCGTTCCTGGCGCCGAGATCGTCCGGGCGCTTGCCACCCAAAAAGCCGAGCTGGCCGACGACCAGAACTGCCGCAGGTACTAACACGAACACAAGAATCGCGAGGGTGCCGAGGGTTTTTAGCATGGGATCTCCGTTAACACATGTGCAATGAGAGCGCAGCGATCATAACAGACCGGGGCACATCATTTTGCGCGGCACTACCCATCGTATCGGTCAAGGGGCTGCATTTCATCAGCCGTAAGGCAGCGGGTAAATAGCCCGGTGTTTGATGCATGTCACGCTCAGATGATGCCTTTTTCCCGCAACGCGGCGATCTGCGCAGCATTGTGACCGAGCACATCGCGCAGCACTTCTTCCGTATGCTGTCCCAATAATGGCGGCGGCATGTCGTACCGCGGCGGCGTAGCCGACAGTTTCATCGGGCTACCCACCAGCTTGACGGTGCCACCGGTAGGGTGCGGCAAGTCGATCCGCAGCTTGCGCGCGGCGACTTGCGGATTCACAAACACTTCATCCAGATTATTGATCGGGCCGCACGGCACGCCGGCCGCTTCCAGCAGATCGATCCATTGCTGCTTGGTCCTGGTCCTCACCATTTCGGCCAGCAGCGGCACCAGGATGTCGCGATGCCGCACGCGCATCGGATTGGTGGCAAAACGCTCATCGGCGGCCAGTTCGGGTCGCCCGCCGACGGCAACGAATTTTTGATACTGGCCGTCGTTGCCGACTGCGACAATGATGTGTCCATCGGACGTGGCGAAAGTCTGGTAAGGCACGATATTCGGATGCGCGTTGCCCCAGCGTTTCGGCGGTTCGCCGCTGGCCAGGTAATTGGTATCCATGTTGGCCAGCATCGCCACTTGCACATCAAGCAATGCCATGTCGATATATTGGCCTTCGCCGGTGCGATCGCGATGCGTGAGCGCCGCCATCACGGCGATGGTCGCGTACATGCCGGTCATCAGGTCGGAAATCGCGATCCCCGCTTTTTGCGGTCCGCCGCCGGGCAGGTCGTCCCGCTCGCCCGTGATCGACATGAAACCGCCCATGCCCTGTACGATGAAATCGTAGCCGGCGCGTTGCGCATAAGGGCCGTCCTGGCCGAAACCGGTGATCGAGCAATAGATCAGGTCGGGCTTTTCACGCCGCAACGACTCGTAATCGAGGCCGTATTTTTTCAGTTGCCCGACCTTGTAATTTTCCAGCACGACATCGCAATGCTTCGCCAGGTCGCGCACGATCGCCTGGCCTTCGGCGCTGGCTATATCGAGCGTCAGCGAACGTTTGCCCCGGTTGGCTGCCAGGTAATAGGCGGCTTCCGTCGTGTCGCGTCCCTGCGCATCGCGCAAATACGGCGGACCCCAGGAGCGAGTATCGTCCCCGGCGCCGGGCCGCTCGATCTTGATCACGTCGGCGCCCAGGTCCGCCAGATTCTGCGCGCACCACGGTCCGGCCAGAACGCGGGTCAGGTCCAGTACCCGAACGTGTCCGAGCGCTTTTTTAAACGGTGTGTGTGTATTCAATGAAGAGTTGGTCATGTTTCGAATTATCCCGGACTGAACGAAATGGCAACTTTGCCCAAGCAAGCTGAAAATAAGTGCGGAGAAAGTGAAGGCAAGTGCAGGGCATGAAGTGTAGGACATGTTTACATGCAGCGCACGTTTAAACCTATTACACTGCTGAATTCCTGGATCCTTACCGACTATTTGTGGCTACTTCATGTGGAATTATCCGAGAATAATCGCACATCGCGGGGGCGGAATGTTTGCTCCAGAGAACACTTTGGCGGCGATGCGCTGCGGACTGGCATACGGATTTCATGCAGTCGAATTCGATGTGATGCTGTCCCGAGACGCAGTCCCGGTCCTGATGCACGACCCCTATCTTGGGCGAACCGTGCCCGGTACCGGCAGTATTTCCGATTGCACCATGGACCAATTGGCTGTGATGGATGCGGGTGCCTGGTTCAACGCGGCCTATGCGGGTGAACCCGTTCCAACTTATGAGCAAATCCTTCGTTTCTGTTCTGGAAACAAGATCTGGATGAATGTTGAAATCAAACCGGCGCCCGGTCATGAGAAACAGACGGGACGGGTAGTGGCCGAATTGACCAGGCGGTTATTTGCGAACGAAATTGCGTCGCATGTGCCGGGCGCCGATGATGATCTGTTGCCGCTGTTTTCGTCATTTTCGTTCGAGGCGCTGCTGGCGGCAAAAGCTGCGGCGCCTGAAATTCCGCGCGGTTACCTGATCGACGCCGTTCCGCCCGACTGGCATGCGCGGCTTGAAGAGCTAGGCGCCGTCGCGTTGCATGCCAATCATGAAAATCTGTCCGAACAGCAGGCACGGTTAGTGAAGGCGGCGGGCTTTGGCCTGCTTTGTTATACGGTAGACGATCCTGCGCGCGCCAGGGAAATCATGTCCTGGGGCGTAGATGCGGTTTGCACTGAACGGATTGATCTAATCGGTCCGGATTTTTGTTAAACGCTTTTTTTGCCGTTACCATTCGTTACAGGCGTTACAGTATTGGGGTCGCCATAATTGTCCGGGTTTCGTTTAATGCAGCATGGGCAGTGCGCTCATATTAAAAGACATCGAGCGCCCCAAACGCAAACGCGAAGAAAATCGGCAAGTCGGCGGCCAGCGGGAAAAAGCATAACAACCGCACAGCACAGTAATATTCTGTAGTCCTCGAAAGCCCGCCGCGGTCTCCGATGGGCTTTTTCGATGCTTCTTCAACCCTGAATCGAGCAAGGGTTATCACGTATAATTAACGGTTTGCTATGCAATTCGTCAATCAAAATGAACTCGTCAGAAATCCGCGATAAATTCCTCAGGTTTTTCGAATCCAAGGATCACACGGTCGTGCGTTCGTCGAGCCTGGTGCCCGGCAACGATCCGACCTTGTTGTTCACCAACTCCGGCATGGTGCAGTTCAAGGATGTGTTTCTCGGCGCAGACAAGCGCAACTACGTGCGCGCCGCATCCGTGCAGCGTTGCCTGCGCGCCGGCGGCAAACACAACGATCTGGAAAACGTCGGCTATACCGCGCGTCATCACACGTTTTTCGAAATGCTCGGCAACTGGTCGTTCGGCGACTATTTCAAGCGCGATGCGCTGGTATGGGCGTGGGAGCTGCTGACTCAAGTCTACGGTTTGCCCGCCGAAAAATTGTGGGCGACGGTCTATCAGACCGACGATGAGGCTTACGATATCTGGGTCAATGTCATCGGCTTGCCGAAAGAACGTGTGGTGCGCATCGGCGACAACAAGGGTGCGCCGTATGCATCGGATAATTTCTGGCAAATGGCCGATACCGGCCCGTGCGGCCCGTGTTCGGAAATCTTCTATGACCACGGCCCGGATGTCTGGGGCGGTCCGCCGGGCAGTCCGGAGCAGGACGGCGACCGCTACATCGAAATCTGGAACAACGTGTTCATGCAATTCGATCGTCAGATCGATGCCAAAACGGGTGAAGCCACGCTGACGCCGCTGCCGAAACCCTGCGTCGATACCGGCATGGGACTCGAACGTCTGGCTGCGGTATTGCAGCACGTTCACAGCAATTATGAAATCGACCTGTTTTCCCGATTGATCAAGGCGGCGGCACGAGAGACCGGTACGCGGGACCTGGCCAATAATTCTCTGCGAGTGATCGCGGACCACATTCGCGCCTGCTCGTTTTTGATCGTCGATGGCGTGATTCCAGGCAGCGAAGGGCGCGGTTACGTACTGCGCCGTATCATTCGCCGCGCACTGCGCCACGGTAACAAGCTGGGCCAGAAGCAGCCATTCTTTTACAGACTGGTAAAAGATCTGGTGCAGGAAATGGGCGGTGCCTATCCCGAGCTGACCGAAGCCGCATCGCGTGTCGAACAAGTGTTGAAGCAGGAAGAAGAACGCTTTGGCGAGACGCTGGAAAACGGCATGAAAATCCTCGAGGCGGCATTGGCGAAAGATCCTCGCAAGCTCGATGGCAAAACCGCATTCACGCTATACGACACCTTCGGCTTTCCGCTAGATCTGACAGCCGACATTTGCCGGGAGCGCGATGTCATACTCGATGAAGCCGGGTTCGCTGCGGCAATGGAGCGTCAGAAATCGGCCGCGCGCGCCGCCGGCAAATTCGAGATGGCTGCCGCCATCGAATACACCGGCAGCAAAACCAGGTTCGTCGGCTACGAGACGCTGTCGCAGGAAGGAAAAGTGGTGGCGCTGTACGTCAATGGCAGCGCAGTAAAGAAAGTCGAAGCCGGCCAGGACGCGATTGTCGTAATGGACAGTACGCCTTTCTACGCAGAGTCGGGTGGTCAGGCCGGGGATACCGGTGTGCTTGAATCGGGCAATGCGGCGTTCGAGGTAAGCGACACGCAAAAAATCCAGGCCGATGTATTCGGACATCACGGCAAGATGACGAAGGGCGTACTCGCCGTCGGCGATATTGTCGACGCCAAAGTCAACGCAACGCGGCGCGCGCAAACCATGCGTAATCATTCTGCTACCCATCTGATGCATAAGGCGCTGCGCATGGTGCTCGGCGGGCATGTTTCGCAAAAAGGTTCGCTGGTCGATGCGGACAAGACCCGTTTCGATTTCAGTCACAATGCGCCGATGACGGCGGACGAGATTCGCCGGGTCGAGGCAATCGTCAATCATGAAATCCTCGCCAACGAGGCGACCGAGACGCAGCACATGGCGTATGACGATGCGATCAAGTACGGTGCGATGGCGCTGTTCGGTGAAAAGTACGGCGACCAGGTACGCGTGCTGGGCATCGGCTCTTCCAGGGAATTGTGCGGCGGCACGCACGTCAGCCGCACCGGCGACATCGGGTTATTTAAAATCGTTGCCGAAGGCGGCGTTGCCGCCGGCATCCGCCGCGTCGAAGCGGTGACCGGTGAAAACGCGCTGGCCCTGGTGCAGACCTTGAGCAGCCGGGTCAACGAAGCCGCTGCGGCGCTGAAAGTGCAACCCGAAGAACTGACGCAACGCATCGTGCAAGTGCAGGATCATGTCAAGGCGCTGGAAAAGGAAGTGGCCACGCTCAAATCGAGGCTTGCCGCCGGCCAGGGTGATGAACTGGTCGGCCAGGCAGTCGATATCAACGGCATCAAGGTGCTTGCCGCCACGCTGACCGGCGCCGATGTGGCGACACTGCGCGAAACGATGGACAAGCTGAAGAACAAATTGAAAACTGCCGCAATCGTGCTGGCTGCGGTCAATGACGGCAAGGTCAGCCTGATCGCGGGAGTTACCTCGGATGCCACGTCAAAAGTGAAGGCAGGCGAACTGGTGAACTTCGTTGCGCAGCAGGTAGGCGGCAAGGGCGGCGGCCGTCCGGACATGGCGCAGGCCGGTGGCACCGATCCGAGCGGATTGACCAAGGCGCTGGGCGGCGTCGTCAACTGGGTGCGTGAGCGCGCGTGACATGCCTGTCGATGTCCATGCGCTAGCGCATTTGCATTTTGCCCGACGTCGATCCGGATGATGTACCGGTATTGTCCAATGTGCGCTGCGCCGCTGGTCATGCGTGCGGATGCCGCGGAAGGCGGCAAAGTCCGGCTTGCCTGTCCCGACGGGCACTGGACGCACTGGGATAATCCGCTGCCGGTGCTGGCAGCGCTGGTTGAGATTGAAGGTCGGATATTATTGGCGCGCAATGCAGCCTGGCCGGAAAAAATGTTTGCTCTCATCACCGGTTTCATGGAGCGCGGCGAAACTCCGGAACAGGGCGTTGCGCGGGAATTGAAGGAAGAAACCAATCTCGATGCCAACGAAGTGCGGCTGATCGGCGTCTACGAATTCATCCGCAAGAATGAGCTGATCATTGCCTATCACGTGAAAGCTTCCGGTGAGATCCGGTTGTCGGAAGAGCTGGTCGAGTATCGTCTGATCGCGCCGGAAAGGTTGCGGCCTTGGCGGGCTGGAACCGGATATGCGATGGCCGACTGGATGCGAGCGCGTGGCTTGCCGGTCGAGTTCATCGATCGACCGATGCAATCGTCTTCTACGGATAGCAATGTTCCCTGACGCAATATATCTGCTGCGGTGCACCAATGAAGATCGTTTGCGGTAAACTATAATCCCTCGCAAATTCGAGAGCACAATCATGAGCACAATCATGGAATTTCATAAAGAACTCGACGCACGCGGACTGAATTGTCCGCTGCCGATTCTGAAGGCGAAGAAAGCGTTGGCCGAAATGACGAGCGGTCAGGTATTGCGCGTGCTTGCGACAGACCCTGGCTCGGTGCGCGATTTCCAGGCCTTTGCGAAACAAACCGGTAATAATCTGCTGGCGCAAGCTGAAGAAAACAAGGAATTCGTGTTTTTCATGCAGCGCAAATAGCGCACTCGGACGCCGTTGCGGCCAGCTGCAGGTAAAGCTTGTCCCCTTATAAAATATCAAACGTCATTTGTTATTTCCTTGTTCAGCCATAAGCTGGATAAATTTTCCAAGGGTATTTTATTGAGCGGTTTAACGTCTTTGTTTGTCATTGAATAGAACGACCGTTCTGAATTTCAGCAAAGCGCCGTAATCTCTTTTATAATCCGATTTCAGTTTACGTTTACGTCAATTCGATTTTTTCAAAGGCAAAGCGATGAAAGTACTGGTCCCAGTCAAGCGCGTAGTGGACTACAACGTCAAGGTGCGCGTCAAGTCCGACGGCTCCGGCATGGATATTGCCAATGTCAAGATGTCGATGAATCCGTTCGACGAAATTGCCGTCGAAGAAGCGATGCGGCTGAAAGAAGCAGGCAAGGTCACCGAAGTGATTGCCGTCTCCTGCGGCGTGGCCCAATGCCAGGAAACCCTGCGTACCGCGATGGCCATCGGCGCTGATCGCGCGATTCTGGTCGAGTCGGCTGCCGAACTGCAACCCCTGGCCGTAGCCAAGTTGTTGAAAGCAGTGGCCGACAAGGAGCAGCCTCAGCTGATTATCCTCGGCAAGCAGGCGATCGACGATGATTGCAACCAGACCGGCCAGATGCTCGCCGCACTGCTCGACTGGCCGCAGGCAACCTTCGCCTCCAAAGTCGTCATCGACAATGGCAAAGCCACCGTCACCCGTGAAGTCGACGGCGGTCTGGAAACCATCGCACTGACTTTGCCGGCCGTCATCACTACCGACTTGCGCCTGAACGAGCCGCGCTATGTGACTTTGCCCAATATCATGAAGGCAAAGAAAAAGACGCTCGATGTACTCAAGCCCGCCGACCTTAACGTCGATGTCACGCCACGCCTGAAGACCTTGAAAGTGGTTGAGCCGCCGAAGCGTTCCGCCGGCGTGATCGTCAAAGACGTCAATACGCTGGTCAGCAAGCTCAAGAGCGAAGCAAAAGTCATTGTTTAACTTGTTGGGAACAGAGTCCCTTTCAGGGATCGAGATAATCCGGCGCGCTGCGGCGCCTCTCAAACTCTGTCGCGCAATTTTTTGGAACTAGGAAAACACCATGGCCGCACTCGTCATTGTCGAGCACGACAACGCTTCGTTAAAAGGAAGCACTCTTAATACCGTCACAGCCGCTGTTCAGTGCGGCGGCGATGTCCATGTCCTCGTCGCCGGTCACAACTGCGGCGCTGCCGCCGAAGCTGCCGCGCAAATCGCCGGTGTCGCCAAGGTGCTGCTGGCTGACGCTGCACAATTTGCCGACGGCCTGGCGGAAAATGTCGCCGAGCAGGTGCTGGCATTGGCAGCCGGTTATTCGCACATCCTTGCACCGGCCACCGCGTTCGGCAAGAACATCCTGCCCAGGGTTGCGGCCAGGCTCGACGTCGGCCAAATTTCCGAAATCACCAAGGTCGATGCGCCGGACACCTTCGAGCGCCCGATCTATGCAGGCAATGCGATAGCGACGGTGCAGTCGACCGATTCCGTCAAGGTTATTACGGTACGCACTACCGGCTTCGACGCGGCGGCAACCGGCGGTTCTGCTGCCATTGAAAAACTGACGCCGGTGGCCGATTCGGGCAAGTCCGCATTCATCTCGCGCGAACTGGCTAAATCGGATCGTCCGGAACTGACCGCCGCGAAGGTCATCGTTTCCGGCGGACGCGGCATGGGTTCCGGGGACAATTTCAAGATTCTGGAGCCGCTGGCCGACCGGCTCGGAGCAGCAATGGGTGCCTCTCGCGCTGCGGTCGATGCCGGCTTCGTTCCGAATGACTGGCAAGTCGGTCAGACCGGCAAGATCGTGGCGCCGCAGCTATATATCGCAGTCGGCATTTCGGGCGCGATCCAGCATCTGGCCGGCATGAAAGATTCGAAGACGATTGTCGCCATCAACAAGGACCCGGAAGCACCGATCTTCAGCGTGGCCGATTACGGCATCGTTGGCGACTTGTTTGAAATCGTGCCGCAGCTGGTTACCGAACTGGGCTAGCAACAGCCCGAATTTCAGGAACTGCCAATGAGCTATGTCGCGCCATTGAAGGACATGCTGTTCGTGATGAACGAACTGGCCGGTCTGTCCGCAATAAGCGCGCTTCCCGGCTACGAAGATGCAACACCGGAAACCGTTGAAGCGGTGCTGGAAGAGAATGCCAGGTTTTGCAGCGAAGTGCTGGCGCCGCTCAACTTTACCGGCGACCGGCAGCCGAGCACCTGGCACGATGGCCGGGTGACGACCAGCAAGGGTTTCAAGGAAGCATTCACCGCATTCGCCAGCGCAGGCTGGCAAGGTTTGCAGCATCCGGCCGAATTCGGTGGCCAGGCCTTGCCGAAATTGGTGGCGACGCCTTGCATTGAAATGCTCAACGCCGCGAATTTATCGTTTGCACTGTGCCCATTGCTGACCGACGGCGCGATCGAGGCGCTGATCACCGCCGGCACCGATGCACAGAAAGAAATCCATCTCGCCAACCTGATTTCGGGCAAATGGACCGGCACGATGAATCTGACCGAACCGCAGGCTGGCTCCGACCTGGCAATGGTGCGCACCCGCGCGGTGCCGCAGGGCGATGGCAGCTACAAACTGTTCGGCACCAAGATTTTCATCACCTATGGCGAGCACGACATGGCGGAAAACATCATTCACATGGTGCTGGCCCGCACGCCGGATGCACCGCCAGGCGTCAAGGGCATCTCGCTGTTTATCGTGCCCAAGTTTCTGATCAGTGCTGACGGAACGCTCGGCGCGCGCAACGATGTGCACTGCGTATCAATCGAACACAAGCTCGGCATCAAGGCGAGCCCGACCGCGGTGCTGCAATTCGGCGATCATGGCGGCGCGATCGGCACTCTGGTCGGCGAGGAAAACCGAGGCCTTGAATACATGTTCATCATGATGAATGCCGCCCGCTTTGGGGTAGGCATGCAAGGCGTCGGCCTGGCGGAATGCGCGTATCAAAAAGCGGTACAGTATGCAAAGGACCGTGTGCAGTCGCGCGATCTGGCCGGTTCGGCCGGGCCGGTGGCGATCATTCACCAACCGGACGTGCGCCGCATGCTGATGTCGATGCGCGCGCAAACGGAAGCTGCGCGGGCGTTAGCTTACGTTACCGCGGCAGCCTTCGATGCCGCGCATCGTCATGTCGATGAAGCAACGCGCAGGGTCAACCAGGCGTTCTACGAATTCATGGTGCCGATCGTCAAGGGGTGGTCCACCGAAATGGCGATCGATGTCGCGTCAACCGGCGTGCAAGTCCATGGCGGTATGGGGTTCATCGAAGAGACCGGCGCTGCGCAGTATTATCGCGACGCACGTATTTTGACGATTTACGAAGGTACCACCGCGATCCAGGCGAACGATCTGGTTAGCCGCAAGACAGCGCGCGACGCTGGTGCCGCCGCAAAAAGCATTCTCGCGCAGATACGCAAAACCGAAGCCGAGCTTGCATCCTGTACATCGGCTGATTTGGCTGCGATCCGCAATCAACTGGCCGCCGGAGCCAACGCGCTGGACGATGTCGTGACTTATGTTGCGACCAATATAAAATCAGACATCAAGGGCGTGTTCGCCGGCAGCGTACTGTATCTGAAGCTGGCCGGCATCGTGTTGGGCGGGTGGCAGATGGCACGTGCCGCGCTGATCGCCGAAAACAAGCTGGCCGCAGGTGAAGGCGATGCCAAGTTTTATCAGGCGAAGATTGCCACCGCGCGCTTTTTTGCCGACCACCTGTTGTCACAAGCTGCCGGTTACCGTTCCGCGATTGTGGAAGGCAGTGCCGGGGTGCTGGCGCTTGCGGAAGATCAATTCTGATTTCCACTTTCCGGCAAGCGCAGGACACAAGAAAACAAGCGAGCTTGTCTTTTTTATCGTCCTGAGAAATATCAAAACGATTCGATGTATATGTTGTATCGTTAATCATGTCTTACATACATCTTAACGCGCTGTCATGCAGGAAACTGATCACTAAACTGATCACCAAACGCCTGGCTTTGGCGGTGGTGATTCTGCTTTTCGGATTGATGGCGCCGTGGACGATCGACAGTGCAATTTCACAGGAGATCGATCCCGCGGATGTGGAAGCGATTCACCGCGTAGTTCAGTCGCAGCTCGATGCATTTGCAGAAGATGATGCGGTTAAAGCATTCGATCTGTCGACATCGTCAACTCAAAACCTGCTGGGTACTCCAGGCAATTTTTTGCAATTGATCAAGGAACAATATCCTGCTGTCTATCGAAATCGACGCGCATTTTTTTCAGCGACCGAAATATTTGATGAGCAGGCGCTCCAGGTCGTTCAGCTTACCGATCCGGACAATTACGTTTGGGTTGCGATCTACAAGATGCAGCGGGAAGCGGATGGAAGCTGGAAAATCCAAGGCTGCAAGCTCCTCGAAACAACCAGCGTGCTCATTTAGAAATGAAAATCACATAACTCGCTGTCGTGAATGACCTAAAAATCATTAGGCGCCAACCACAGCCGACTCAACCATAAGCCCCGCCTGTGTAAAGAAGGTCGACCGTTCGGGCGATAGCTGCAAATAGTGCCGTTGCGCCGATCCCAAGCGTCAGGATCAGCAACAGCACTATAGGCCAGCCCGATTGGGATTGCAGCCCGGAACCATGATTATGCCGTGCATCCCACTTGTCGTCCGGTGTCAATCCGATGACGAGCGTTTCAATAAAAGCCACCAACATCGACAGGATGAGCGGACTTGCGGTAAATATGATCGGCTGCTTGATGCCAAGCGACAGAATTGCCGCCGAAATCGGCAGTGTTGATAAATGCAGCCAAGCCCAGATATCTGTCCGGCCGTACAGATAAAATCGATGTATTCCCAAGCCGCCCGTTACGAAAGCGAGCAGGGCGGTGAAAGTCTTGTTCTTGTGGCTGGAAATCATCATGCATCAATCATAAGGGGAAAAATTAAGAGGATTCTCTGATACTGGGGTTTTATCCAGTTTTTATTACGCCGGATGCACTGATCGACAGGTCGGTACTGTGCGTCCCCGTGCCCCAAGGGCACTTCCTCCCGGGGGGCAACTTCCGTTGGGCCTAGTGTGCATCAAGCGTGGCTTCAAAGCAATCAACGGGATATCCGGCACGGAAGTACTTGATTTTACGACGGAACCGGGAAGGCGGGGGCCGATTGAGATTGCCGTCCAACGCCAAATTGCGCTATAATTTGCGACTTTTTCCGTGTTCGAACACTTTTTGGAAATATTATGGTCGTTATTCGTTTAGCTCGTGGAGGCGCCAAGAAGCGTCCGTTTTTCAACATCGTCGCTACCGATTCGCGCAATCGCCGCGATGGCCGCTTTATTGAACGCATCGGGTTTTACAATCCAGTTGCTGCCGGCGGTGAAGAGACTTTCCGCATTGTGCAGGATCGCCTGGCTTACTGGCAGGGCGTCGGTGCGCAATTGTCGCCGACCGTCGCGCGTCTGGTTGATCAGTCCGGCAAAAAAGCTGCCGCCTGAGTTTGTCGCGTAAGACTGCATCGGGGATGGTCGTCCCTGACGATTTGGTGCTGGTTGGTTACGTGTCGGGTGCCTATGGCATCAATGGTTGGGTGCGGATCAAGCCTTACTCGACCGATGCGGACGCGCTGTTGCACGCCAGGACGTGGTGGTTGGACAAGCCCGACTTCCACGATGTCGAGATGATGCAGGCGAAAACCCATAGCGGGGATGTCGTGGCCCGGTTGATGGGGGTGGAAGGGCGCAATGCCGCGGAAGCGCTCAAAGGCGCCACGGTGCAGATTCCGCGCAGCCATTTTCCGCCTCTGTCGGATGATGAATTTTACTGGGTCGATTTGATCGGCCTTGCAATTGAAAATCTGCAAGGCGAGCATTTGGGAATGGTAACGGACTTGATGGATAACGGCGCCCATCCGATCTTGCGGGTGGCGGTGCCGCCGGAGCCGGAAAAGGAGTCGCAGGAATTGTTGATTCCGTTTGTGGGCCAGTTTGTCAAAACGGTCGATCAAAAGACGAAAAAAATTACGGTGGATTGGGGGCTGGATTATTAATGCCCTTGGTGGGTATCAGGTCTTTGCGGGAACTATTTTAGGTGGGTCGCACGATGGAATTTGATGTCGTCACGCTCTTTCCTGAAATGTTTGTCGCGCTGACGCAGTCCGGCATTACCCGGCGCGCGTTTGAACAAAAGAAATGCGGTTTGTCGTTATGGAATCCGCGCGATTTCACCAGCGACAATCATCGGACGGTTGATGACCGGCCGTATGGCGGCGGCCCCGGCATGGTGATGCTGAGCAAGCCGCTGGAGGCTGCGATCGGCGCGGCCAAAGCGCGGCAGGCAGCACTGGGATTATCGCCGCCGCGCGTCGTGTATCTGTCGCCGCAAGGCCAGCCGCTCACGCATCGGCGCGTGATGCAGCTGACCGCGGAGCCCGGCCTGGTGCTATTGTGCGGACGTTATGAAGCGGTCGACCAGCGTGTGCTGGACCGTTGCGTCGATGAAGAAATCAGCCTTGGCGATTTCGTTCTGTCGGGCGGTGAACTGCCAGCGATGGCATTGATGGACGCGGTAATTCGACAGTTGCCGGGTGTGTTGCATGATGATGCGTCGGCGATCGAAGACAGTTTCGTCAACGGTTTGCTGGATTATCCACATTACACGCGGCCGGAAGCATATGAAGGCGTTGCAGTGCCGCCGGTATTGCTGGGCGGGCACCATGCCGAAATAGTAAAATGGCGGCGCGAGCGGGCGCTCGAAGCAACTGCAAGGAAGCGGCCGGAACTGATTGCGAAAGCACGCGAAGCAGGACTGCTGACGCGGGCCGACGAAAAGTTTTTGGAAAATATTACGTTATAAAAGAATTGCGGGACAGAGTTTATAAGGCGCCGCAGCGCGCCGAATTATGCCTATCCCTGGAAGGGACTCTGTCCCCAACATTATAAAAGTTTGTAGTATCGGGCAGGCGGTGTTTTACCGTCTGCATGTATAACCCCATCCTCTACCGGGCAAAAACGGTTTTCAACAACCCGCGCCGGCAAGATGGTTTCAGGAGCTAAAAATGGACTTGATCCAGCAACTTGAGCAAGAAGAGATTGCCCGTCTCGGCAAAAACATCCCCGACTTTGCGCCGGGCGACACCGTCGTCGTCAACGTCAACGTGGTCGAAGGTACGCGCAAGCGCGCCCAGGCTTATGAAGGTGTCGTGATTTCGCGCCGCAATCGCGGGCTGAATTCCAACTTCATCGTGCGCAAGATTTCATCCGGCGAGGGCGTCGAGCGTACCTTTCAGCTGTACTCCCCGCTGATCGCTTCCATCGAAGTCAAGCGGCGTGGCGATGTGCGCCGCGCCAAGCTGTATTTCTTGCGCGAGCGTTCCGGCAAATCGGCGCGCATCAAGGAAAAGCTGCCGAATCGCCGCGCTGCAGGCAAGCAGACCGAAGCAGCTTAAATGCCGCAAATGCAGGCGAAGGGGGCACCGATGGTGCCCCTTTTTCATTCATCGCTCGAATGCATTCATAAATGTCAACGCCGTACAGCAGCGGTATATCATTGTGCAGCATGCTGTTGAGGGAACGAGTTTCAGGAAATCATCTTGACCAAAGTGCTTTTCGATCCGCAGATTATTCCGGTTGAATCCTTGGCCGGCGAGGCCGCTATTCACCCCGACCAGCTTACCGTCGAGTGGCTGCGCGCGCGCTTTGCAAATCCGCCGCAGTGGCTGCCGGAAAGCACCGACGAGCAGCGGCTGCGCCAGAGCATGACGGCACCGGTGCCGGCCGCAGTGCTGCTTCCCATCGTGGCGCGTGAACAAGGGCTCACTCTGCTGTTCACGCAGCGCACCGCCCATTTGACCGACCATGCGGGTCAAGTCAGTTTTCCGGGCGGGCGCGTAGAAGCGGTGGACGCTTCCGCGATCGAAACGGCTTTGCGCGAAACACAAGAAGAAGTCGGCCTGGATCGCCGCCATGTGGAAGTCATCGGGATCCTGCCCGACTATTTCACCGGCACCGGTTATCGCGTCACACCGGTGGTGTCGATCGTGCACCCGCCGTTCGATTTATGCGCCGATCCGTTCGAAGTGGCGGAAATCTTTGAAGTGCCGCTTTCATTTTTGATGGATGGCGGCAATCACCAGCGTCGCACGGGCGACTTCCCGAAGGGGGTCGGACGTCGTACATTTTATGCAATGCCGTATGATCGCTTCTTTATCTGGGGGGTCACGGCCGGCATTTTGCGAAACCTGTTCCATTTTTTGCGGGCTTGAAGCCCATTCCCGAACTGATGTCGAAGACAGGCTTCCTGTGGTCAGGCAGGCCGTTTTTGCCGGTGCATTCCCTGCGACCAACGGGAGTGCACCGCCGAGCTCTGGCGTTGCATTCCCTACGGTCACACTTCCGTTGGTCCCCGAAGGGGGTGCAGAGCCGACCGAAGGAAGTGCAGGGCCGGTCACCACGCAAGTTTGATTCTGTCGGTGCACTGCGTTATCGTATAGGCTTGACGGCATGTTGCCAGAATTCTCCGCTTCACCACCAACCTCTGCTCCACACGTGGCAAGAGAGCGGAGCGACATCATGAAAATGGCTGCCGGTCATTTCGGTAAAGCTTAATATAAGGCGGTTTGATGACATTCCTTTCTATCCTTTTCGCGCTGGTGATCGAACAGCTCAGACCGCTGCGCGCGGATAATCCGATATACGACGCAATCAGATCCTTTGCGATCAGCATCGAGGGATGGTTCAACGCAGGCCATGTGCATCACGGACGGCTGGGGTGGATGGTGATGATCATCTCGCTCGTGGTGCCGACCATGCTGGTGTACTGGCTATGCTTCACGATAAACCCGTTTGCGGCGTTCGCGTGGAACGTTCTGATCCTTTATCTCACCCTGGGTTTTCGGCATTACAGCCATTACTTCTCTTCGATCCAACTGGCGCTGAATGCCGGCGATGAAACCGCTGCCCGCGCACTGCTTGCGGAATGGACCAGGCAGGATACGACGGCAATGAGTGTCAATGAAATTGCACGCGTCGCCGTAGAGAAAGCACTGGTCACATCCCACCGCCATGTTTTCGGCGTGTTTTTCTGGTTCCTGATGCCACTTGGTGCCGCCGGTGCAGTGCTGTATCGCGTTGCCGAATACTTGAGCCGCGCATGGAATGAGCCGGACCATATGAGGAATGAAGCGTTCGGCCGTTTTGCAGCGCAGGCGTTTTACTGGATCGACTGGATTCCGGCGCGCATGACCGCTGTCGCCTTTGCCATAGTCGGCAATTTTGAAGATGCGATTTACGCCTGGCGCAATTTTGCCGGCCGCTGGCAAAACCAGACGATCGGCATCATCCTCACGGCGGGCGGCGGCGCGATGGGTTTGCGGCTTGGCACGCCCGCGGAAAATGCTGCAGACGCACTGCCCGCGGATGCATCGACCATCGATTCGCTCGGTATGGAAACGGATAGCCTGCCCGGCGAAGAACCGACGATGCGGGCGCTGCAAAGCACGGTCGGTCTCGTATGGCGCGCGCTCTTGTTGTGGATGCTGTTGCTGTTGCTGCTGTCGGTTGCAGTATGGCTTGGCTGATAACGGAATCGATGCCGCAAATGAAAATGCAGGTGACGGCTGCCGATTGACAGCACGCGATCATTTTCGTCACGATGTGCCGTCTCACTTCAACTCTTCTATAAGATATAATATGCAAGAATTATGAAAGCTTGTTGCTACATAATGGTGGCGAGCAAACCCGTAGCGTACGCTACACAAAAAAGCCGCACACATGGCCGACCCCGTTCACAATCCTGCAGCGCCCGCGCGCGAATTTTTCATCCGGGGCATCACCAGCGACGGCAAGCAGTTCCGTCCCAGCGACTGGGCCGAACGTCTGTGCGGGGTATTGGCCTGCTTCCGGCCCGAAGGTTCCGGCGGGCCGAACGCACATCTGCAATATTCACCCTACGTCCGCCCCACGCTGCTGGACGGCGTCAAGTGCGTGGTGGTCAATGAGGACTTGCGCAATATCGAGCCTTTGGCTTACCACTTCGCGGTCGACTTCGCAAAAGACAATGATTTGCAGGTGATCGCTGCCTGCCTGTTGCCGGAACCGGATGAAAAAAAAGCTTGACCTGACCGCCGGTTGGGCAAAACAAGCGGAGTTGGCCATCGCAGGCGGAACCTGCCGGCTGGCGGACAGGTAACATAAGAACCATATAGCGTGGCCTTACGGAGAGAGAACAGTGATTAATGCACACCATCACGACGATGGACACACACATCAAGATGGACACACACATCAAAAAAGCGGACATCACCATCACGCAGGACATCATCATGGCACGCCTAGCGGCAATAATAACCTCGCATTCGTGCTGGCCATCACGCTCAATACCGGTTTTGTTGCCATAGAATTCGCATACGGTTTCATTGCGCATTCGACGGCGCTGATGGCCGATGCCGGGCACAATTTATCGGATGTGCTCGGTCTTGCGCTGGCATGGGTTGCCGCACTGCTCGGCAAAATGCCGCCCGGCGGGCGCTACACCTATGGCTTGCGCAGCACGTCGATACTGGCGGCGCTGGCCAATGCGATGTTGTTGCTGGTCGCGTGCGGCGCCATCGCATGGGAAGCGGTGCTCCGTTTTGCCGAACCGCCCGAGGTCGCCGGATTGACGGTATCCATCGTGGCCGCCATCGGTATCGCAGTCAACGGCTTCTCGGCGTGGCTGTTCATGGCGGGCAGCAAGCATGATTTGAATATTCGCGGTGCATTTCTGCATATGGCGGCCGATGCGCTGGTATCGCTGGGCGTTGTCATCGGCGGTCTTGCCATGCTGTCTACCGGCTGGTTTTGGCTTGATCCTGTACTGAGCCTGGTGATCGTGGTCGTGGTGCTGATCGGAACCTGGGGTCTGCTGCGCGACGCGATTCGGCTGTCATTGAGCGCGGTGCCCGCGCATATCGACCTGCAAGCGGTGCAGCGGTTTCTGACCGGCCTGCCTGGCGTTGTCGAAGCTTGCGACTTGCATATCTGGGGCATGAGCACGACCGAGAGCGCGCTGACAGTGCATTTGGTCATGCCGGGCGGCTATCCGGGAGACGTCTTCATGGAATCGGTTTCCGATGAACTGAGGCATCGATTCGCGATCCATCACTGCACTTTGCAAATCAGGAACCATCCAAGCGGGGGCGGATGCGCGCTGGAGCACTGACTGACACGAATCAGAATCTGCTTGTATGGCCAACTGATCTTGGCACACAAACTTGCTGTCTTAAACGGGCATTAATCGCTGCAACGCATATAACAAGTCTATCTGAGTAGGCCAGCATAGCCAGCTCCGGCATAGCCAGCCGAAGAAGCAAACCTGCGAAAAATTATCATCTACTCTCGCGAGCGCCTGCCGTTTGCAAATATTGACGAATCGATGTTGCAATTCATCGAATTGCATTTCCGTCAATAAAACTTCCTCCATTGTGGCAATGAACAAATAAAAAAGTTGCCGTTCGTCATGAAATTGTGACCGCTTATCGGCTTTATATGACACCAAAATGGCTATGCATTAACCTCAAACCTCCAATATTTATTGATATACAGCAAGATCGTAAAACCGCAAGCTGATTCGGACATGGCGCTTACGATAAAACCCAAGAAAACGGGGCTCGCAGATAAACACAGGGGGAAGCATGAAATTTCAGCGGCAATTACGCGGGTTTACGCTTATCGAGTTGATGACTACGATAGCCATTATCGCGATTCTGGCAGCGATTGCAATACCGTCCTACGGCAATTACGTGCGTCGCGGCAAGGTGGTGGAAGCGACCTCGGCCCTGGCTGATGTGCGCATGAAAATGGAACAGTATTTTCAGGATAATCGGACCTACCAGAATTATGTCAATGCCAGCTGTATTCCGGCCAGTGGCAGCTCCATCATAGACGCCAGATACTTCACCTACAG
>DASYKE010000214.1:0-2459 GCA_035995725.1 Burkholderiaceae bacterium
AACCAGCTTGCGCAGGCGCTCGATCGAGTCTTTCGCATTGGTTTCCTCTTCGACGATCAGTTCCACCTTGCGCCCGGCAATGCCGCCGCTTGCATTCATCTTGTCGGCGGCGAACTGGGTACCGCGCAGGCCGCATTCGCCGATGGTGCCCGCGATCCCGCCCTTCGGAGCAATGATCCCGATGCGGATCGGACGGTTTTGCGCAATTGCCGGAAACGACAGGACGCCGCTGGTGGCAAGTCCCAAACCTCCCATGGCCTTGAGAACCTTGCGGCGTGTTGCATGACTCTTTGCTGGCTTTTCCATCTCATCTCCTCCAACTTTATAGTTTTGACTAGTCGAACCAGGCGCAGGAATGACTCCTCGACCGCGCGCCTCTATCGGTGCACAACTAATATATCAGAAATATTAATGCAGGTTAAGGAAATTATTAATGCAGGCAGGAATGAAAGAAAATTCGCGCCCTTTTGCGATGCAGCAAACTGGCCCATCCGGTTCGCTGCCGCCGCAGGCCGATCGGCTTTGGCTATATGTTGGTCATTACGGTCGAGCGCGTGAATGCTTCGATGTTATCCAGCAGGCGATCGCAGGCATTGGCCGCTGCTGCGACGTCGCCGGTGGCGATGGCGCTTGCCACGCCCGCATGCAGCTTTGATATTTCGGGAAGATCCGCTGCCTGCTTGTAGTGGTAATACCAGAAGCGCCTGGACAAGCCATGCACCAGGCGCATCGCTCCTTCGGAAAACTCGTTGCGTGCAGCGGTCAGGCACAGTTCATTGAATTCCCTGTCCGAGCGGATAAAGGTGGCGTCGTCGTTGGCCGCGCCCGCCACCATGAATTCATCCGCGAGTCGCGCGAAACGTTCCCGCTCCGCCGGCGTCGAGCGTTTGGCCGCACTGCGGCAAACCAGGCGCTCAATCTCCCTTCTTGTTTCCAGCAACCGCAACTGCTTGCTCACATCGATCTCCGGTATAAGCAGGCCGCGTTGCGGCAAGATCAGAATCAGATGTTCGCGCGCGAGCCGCTGTATTGCCTCGCGAATCGGGGTGCGCCCTATGCCCGTCGCCTTGCTTAGCGTCAATTCGGACACCGATGTTCCCGGCGGAATGCGCAACGTAACAATGGCTTCCTCCAACTGTTCATACGCCAGATCCGTCAGCTTCGCATTAGGCACTATCAGGCTGTCGTCGCCCGGGGTATCAAGCAGTTTCATTTCGGATATTGCGCGCTTGCTTTTCTTGTTTGCGGAGTCCTGCTTGCGAATCATTATTTTCCTTTGGATGGCGGCTGCATGAGTACCGGATACGAGTATATAGACGAATTGTAAATCATCGGCGCCTTGACGAACACATTGAATACCACTAATATATCAGAACCGAATTCAGTGCTTGGAGACTGCCATGATGTCCGAACGCCAACGTAAATTCCGCGAAAACTACAAATCCGAGATCAGTCCGCTCTATAACGGATTGGCGCATATCGCAGTCATGTATGCGTCCGGTATTGCCGCTGTCTATTATTGTTTGAACCATCTGCAATCGGCGACTTGGGAATGGTGGCTGGTGTTGCCGGTGTTTTTGGCCGGCAATTTCGTTGAGTGGATGATGCACCGGTTTGTGATGCACAGAAAAATCGATGTGTTTGCACTGCGGGCGATCTACGACCGCCATACCCGGCAGCATCACCAGTATTTCACCGACAATGATCCGACGATCGACACCACGCGTGAATTCAGGATCGTGTTTTTCCCATGGCGGGTGTTGATTACGCTCGGCGTGGCTGGTACCCTGCTCGGCTACATCGCGTCATTGATTCTCAATCCGAATGCGGGCTATATTGTTTTTCTGACGATGGTCGGCCAGTACCTGGTGTACGAGACTTTCCACTACTGCTGCCACGTGCACGACAACTGGTTCGTGCGTAACATGCCGTTCGTCAACACCATTCGCCGTCATCACACCGCGCATCACAATCAAGGCATCATGATGAAGTACAACATGAACCTGACCTTTCCGATTGCCGACTGGTTCCTGGGTACCAGCGATGTCAAGCGCAGCTTGCCGGGTACGCTGTTCAATGGCTATAGCGAAAAATACGTCAAGGAAGAACTGAAGCCGGTGATCCAGCGCTTCCGTCTGGACGACTCACGCGTGACGCTTGACGGTCCGGTGCTGACAGCCGAGGAAGAGAAAATCGTCGCAGCTTGAAGTAATCCGCAATTCGCGCCCGCAACGGGGGCCGAGCTTGCCGCTGGCTCAGGCGCCCGCAGATTGATGAACGTCTGACCGGTACCCGAGAAGCCGGGGTCTTCGCGGCGCGAAACGGAAAATCTCCGCTCGACGCACTAGCGGAAGACGCGTTGGGGCGAAAAGAAATTATCGTTGAAGTCGGCGACGAAGCCCTTGATGCGCGCTTACTTGAAATATACCGCGCGGCTGGAACGGGCCTTGAAGAAGGCG
>DASYKE010000215.1:0-8248 GCA_035995725.1 Burkholderiaceae bacterium
AATTTCATGGCATCGAATCTGACCGGCCAGGTGCGCAACATTGCCGATGTGACGACGGCGGTGGCGCGCGGCGATCTGTCGAAAAAGATTACGGTGGATGTGAAGGGCGAGATTCTCGAACTCAAGAACACCATCAACGTAATGGTGGACCAGCTGAGCTCGTTCGCGTCGGAAGTGACGAGGGTGGCACGCGAAGTCGGTACCGAAGGCAAATTGGGTGGGCAGGCATACGTGCCCGGGGTTGGTGGTACCTGGAAAGACCTGACCGATAATGTCAATTTCATGGCATCGAATCTGACCGGCCAGGTGCGCAACATTGCCGATGTGACGACGGCGGTGGCGCGCGGCGATCTGTCGAAAAAGATTACGGTGGATGTGAAGGGCGAGATTCTAGAGCTCAAGGACACCATCAACGTGATGGTGGACCAGCTGAGCTCGTTCGCATCGGAAGTCACGCGGGTGGCACGCGAAGTCGGCACCGAAGGAAAGCTGGGCGGGCAGGCGCAGGTGAAAGGCGTCGGTGGTACCTGGAAAGACCTGACCGATAACGTGAATTTCATGGCATCGAATCTGACCGGCCAGGTGCGCAACATTGCCGACGTGACGACGGCGGTGGCGCGCGGCGATCTGTCGAAAAAGATTACGGTGGATGTGAAGGGCGAGATTCTCGAACTCAAGGACACCATCAACGTGATGGTGGACCAGTTGCGGTCGTTCGCATCCGAGGTTACGCGGGTGGCGCGCGAAGTCGGTACCGAGGGCCGGCTCGGTGGACAGGCCAACGTGCCCGGTGCGTCCGGTACCTGGAAAGACTTGACCGATAATGTCAATTTCATGGCATCGAATTTGACCGGCCAGGTGCGCAATATTGCCGCCGTGACGACGGCGGTGGCGCGCGGCGACCTGTCGAAAAAGATTACGGTGGATGTGAAGGGCGAGATTCTAGAGCTCAAGGACACCATCAACGTGATGGTGGACCAGCTGAGCTCGTTCGCATCGGAAGTCACGCGGGTGGCGCGCGAAGTCGGTACCGAAGGAAAGCTGGGCGGGCAGGCGCAGGTCGAAGGCGCGGCCGGCACCTGGAAAGACTTGACCGATAACGTCAACTTCATGGCGGCCAACCTGACTGCGCAGGTGCGCGGCATCGCGGGCGTGGTGAGCGCGGTTGCCAAAGGCGATCTGAAGAAAAAGCTGACGGTGGCGGCGCGCGGCGAGATTGCCACGCTGGCCAATACCATCAACGAGATGACCGATACGCTGGCCGTGTTTGCCGATCAGGCGACTACCGTGGCGCGCGAAGTCGGCGTCGAAGGAAAACTGGGCGGGCAGGCAAGCGTGCCCGGCGCGGCCGGCACCTGGAAAGACTTGACCGACAACGTGAATGGCCTTGCAGCCAACCTTACCAACCAGGTGCGCGCGATTGCCGAGGTGGCGACCGCGGTGACCCGCGGCGATCTGTCGCGCTCAATCCAGGTGGAAGCACGCGGCGAGGTGTCTTACCTCAAGGACAACATCAACGAGATGATCCGCAACCTCAAGGAAACCACGCAGAAAAATGCGCAGCAGGACTGGCTAAAGACTAATTTGGCGCGCTTCACCCGCTTGCTGCAGGGACAGCGCGATCTGGAGGCGGTTACTGCGTTGATCCTGTCCGAGCTCGCGCCGCTTGTTTCGGCACACCATGGCGTGTTCTACATGATGGATTCACGCGACAAGGAGTCGCGTCTGCACATGCTCGCGAGCTACGGCTACCGTTCCAGCAAGGAACTGGCCGCATCGTTTGTGCCTGGGGAGGGTCTGGTTGGCCAGTGCGCTCTCGAGAAACAGCGGATCTGGCTCACCAACGTGCCGCGCGACTACATCGTCATATCCTCCGGCCTCGGGGCGGCACCACCCACCAACATAGTGGTATTGCCAATCCTGTTCGAGCAGCAGGTCAAGGCGGTTATCGAGATTGCGTCGCTGGACCGCTTTACCGATACGCATCTGTCGTTCCTCGACCAGTTGATGGAATCGATCGGTGTGGTGCTCAATACCATTGAGGCCAACAGCCGCACCGAAAGCCTTTTGACGCAATCCCAGTCGCTGGCACAGGAGTTGCAGCAGACTAACCAGGAACTGGCTGAAAAAGCCCGCCTGCTGTCCGAACAGAATATCGAAGTGGAGCGCAAAAACCGCGAGGTCGAGCAAGCCAAGCTGGCGCTCGAAGACAAGGCTACTCAGCTCGCATTATCTTCCAAATACAAATCGGAATTCCTGGCCAATATGTCGCACGAGTTGCGCACGCCGTTGAACAGCCTGCTCATCCTGGCCCAGCAACTTGGCGACAACCCGGATGGCAATTTGACGGCCGAACAGGTCGAGTTTTCCAAGACGATTCACGGCTCCGGCAGCGATCTGCTGACGCTGATCAACGATATTCTGGACCTGTCGAAAATCGAGTCGGGTACCGTTACACTGGAAGTCAGCGAATACCGTTTCAAGAACCTGCGCAATTATGTGGAGCGCACTTTCCGGCATATGGCCGAAGCCAAGCACATCAACTTCTCGGTCGAACTCGACGAGGATTTGCCTGCGGCGATGATGACCGATACGACACGGCTGCAGCAGATATTGAAGAACCTGCTGTCCAATGCATTCAAATTTACCGCCCACGGCGAGGTGTCGCTCAGGATCGGGTTGGTGGAGTCCGGCTGGACGGTCGACCATCCAAACCTGTGCCAGGCCGACGCAGTGCTGGCTTTCTCCGTAACCGATACGGGGGTGGGCATCCCGTCGGACAAGCTGCAATTGATTTTCGAGGCATTCCAGCAGGCCGACGGCAGCACCGCGCGCAAGTACGGCGGCACCGGCCTGGGACTGTCCATCAGCCGCGAATTGGCGCGCCTGCTGAGCGGAGAAATTCGTGTGGAAAGCGAGCTGAACGTAGGCAGCACCTTCACCTTGTTCCTTCCCTACAATCATGGCGGCTTCGTCAACTACGATCTGATGCATCATATGAGCCGGCAAACGCCGGTCCTTACGACCAATGTCGTATATTCCCGTGAAGAGTCTGCTGAACAGAAGGACGGCCTCAAATTGCGCCGCCCCGGGAAGGCGGCTCTGCACGCTCTCCGGTCGGAAATACCATCCGAGATGCCCGAGGACGCCACTTTCGACGACCGCGCGCTGGTTGCCCCGGGCGACCCTGCCATATTGATCGTCGAGGACGACCCGCGTTGTGCGCAGACGCTGCTGGACTTTGCACGGGAAAAGAACTTCAAGGGCATCGTCACGCTGCATAGCGATTCCGCATTGACCCTGGCACGCGACTATCTGCCAACTGCGATCCTGCTCGACATCGATCTGCAGGACATAGACGGGTTCACGGTGCTGGATCGTCTGAAGCGCGATCCGAGTACGCGCCACATTCCGGTGCATGTACTATCGAACCAGAAGGAGCGCGAGCGTTGCCTGCGCCAGGGTGCGATTTCTTATCTGAACAAACCGGTCGGGCAACAACGTCTTGAGGAAGAGTTCAGCCGCATTCAACAATTTCTTACTTATGACAAGCGCAGCCTGCTGGTCGTGGAAGATGACAAAATGCAGCGCGACGCGATTATCCAGTTAATCGGCGACTCGGACGTGCACATTGTCGCTGCCGAAACCGGGAAGGAGGCGCTGGAAGCTCTCAAATCCTCGCATTTCGACTGCATGGTGCTCGACCTGTCACTGCCCGATGTCAGCGGCTTCGATCTGCTCGATACGATAGGCAAGGACGAAAGCCTGCGGGATTTGCCGATCGTGGTTTATACCGCCAAGGAGCTGAACCGGAAGGAAACGGCAAAACTGAAACGCATTGCGAAAACAATTGTGATCAAGGATGCCCGCTCGCCGGAACGGTTGCTCGATGAAACGGCGCTGTTCCTACACCGTTCGCACGCCAGTTTGCCCGACCAGCAGCGGCGCATGCTCGATGAGATCCATGCGGCAGAAGACGGACTGGCTGGACGCAAGGTGCTGATCGTCGACGACGATCTGCGCAATATTTTTGCATTGAGTTCGGTACTCGAACGACAGCAGATGGAGGTATTGTTCGCGGAAAACGGCAGGGACGGCATCGAAGTGCTGGAAAAAAATCCGTCGATCGAAATCGTATTGATGGACATCATGATGCCTGAAATGGATGGCTACGACACGATGCGCGCAATTCGCCGGATTCCAGAATTCAAGTTATTGCCGATCATCACGCTGACCGCCAAGGCGATGAAGGGCGACCGCGACAAATGCATCTCGGCCGGCGCCTCGGATTACATCACCAAGCCGGTTGACGTTGCGCAGTTGCTGTCGCTGCTGAGGGTATGGCTGCATAAATAATCGATAGCGGGCGGTGGACCTTGCACTCCCGTTGGTCGGCTGTGGCGTTGCATTCCCTTCGATCACACTCCCGTTGGTCGCCGGGTCAGCTTCGGTTTTTTCGCAAGGCGAATGCCTCGAATTGTTCAGCCGTCAACGGCCGGCTGAACAGATAGCCTTGGTAAGCATGGCATCCGATACCGGCTACATGGTGATGAAAGGTCTCGGTCTATTATCCAGCCTTGCCTGCGGCGGTGGCTTCCGGAACCTCGACCAGTTTTCCCGTTGCGACATCATAGATATATCCGTAAATAGAGATGTCGGCAGGAACCAAAGGATGATTGCGAATGCGCTTCACATCCGCGGTTACGCTTTTCGGTTGATCCCCGATGGTCAGCCAGTCCACGAATTGACCCTCGATCGATCCAGGTCCCGCGCCGGTATCGTGCCAGGTCTTTCCGTCGAAAGTCGCGGTCTTCAGGCTGCTTGCCAGCAGGTCGCGCATGACTTCGTCGGTGAACAGCTCCATGCCGCAGTTGGTATGATGAATGACAAACCACTCGCGTGTCCCCAGCAATTTGTACGAGATCACCAATGATCGTATCGCGTCATCGCTGGCCCGGCCGCCCGCGTTCCGGATTACGTGAGCATCTCCTTCCGCAAGCCCTGCATATTTGGACGGCTGCAGTCGCGCATCCATGCAGGTGAGGATCGCAAATTGGCGGGCCGGGGGCAAAGGTAATTTTCCTTTGTCACCAAAATTTTCGGCATAACGGGCATTCGCCGCTAAAACCTCTTCAAGTACCTTGCTCTGGTTCATCGTGCTTCCTCCTTGTGCGAAGTTTCCGTCAACATTGAGTAATGTGGAAAAATACCGCGGCGGAGACGTCTATATTTGACAGGTTGTGCTTCGCAAGGTTTAGGAAGTTTTGACGGTTCGGCCAAGCAGCGCGAAGGACCATTTCCACGCAAAAAAGCCTGCAGTCGGCAGGCGTGAAATACCTGTTCCTGGCTTGCTCTGGCTTGCTGCAGGCAAGACAAAACAGGAAGGATCGGTGATCCTGCTCGCGACGTGTTGCTTGAAAGCTTTGGCCAGGATGCGAATAATCTTTATTTGGACAGCAGCCTTCAGAAAAGAGCTTCAATTCACAGATGCCGGTAAGCTCGAACAAAGACAAACGAGAATGATTACTACCGACAATTGCCGCTTTAATTCTCGCGAGCATGCTGAAGCGCGGTTTTGTCGCGATGGCCGAACAACAACCCGGTACAATTTTAATTTTGCGGTTCATACCAATTAGAGGTGCCTTGTGGCTTCGGAAGTATCCAAAAACAATCTTATCCCGCTCACTATTGCCACCATAGGCATTGTTTACGGCGATATCGGAACCAGTCCGCTATATACGATGAAAGCAGTGTTCTCGGAAGAGCACGGACTTTTGCTCCATCACGCCAATTTGCTCGGTGTCGTATCGCTGATCGTATGGGGGCTGACCATCATTGTCTCGCTGAAATACGTGTCATTGATCCTGCGCGCGGATAATCGCGGCGAGGGCGGTATCATGGCTTTGATGGCGCTCGCTCTGTCTTCGGTGACCGTGAAATCACGCTGGCACTATCCGTTGATGCTGGCTGGATTGACAGGCGCCGCGCTGTTTTACGGGGATGGCGTCATTACGCCGGCCATTTCTGTGCTGTCGGCATTCGAAGGCCTGGAAGTGGCAACACCGGCACTCAAGCCATACGTGCTGCCGCTGACGGTGGCGGTGCTGGTGGCGCTGTACATGTTCCAGCAGAAAGGCACGGCCGGCATCGGGAAATGGTTCGGACCGGTCATGCTGGTCTGGTTTGCGGTACTTGCCGCCATGGGAGTCGTCAACATTGTTCACAATCCCGACATTCTCGCCGCCCTCAACCCGGCCCACGCGCTTGGCTTTCTCGTCCGGAACGGCTGGCTCGGTTTTGTCGCGCTGGGTGCGGTGGTACTCGCTTTTACCGGCGCCGAGGCGTTGTACGCCGACATGGGGCACTTCGGCAAAAAACCGATTCGTGTGGCGTGGTTTGCCGTGGTATTTCCGGCGCTTGCACTCAATTATCTAGGGCAGGGCGCTCTGTTGTTGTCGAATCCTGCCGCACTCTCCAATCCGTTTTATCAACAGCTTGGGCCGTGGAGTATCTATCCGCTGGTTGTCCTGTCTACCATGGCCGCCGTCATCGCATCGCAGGCAACCATTTCCGGCACGTTTTCGGTCACGCACCAGGCCATCTCGTTGGGATTTTTGCCGCGCATGCTGGTTCTTCATACGTCCGACCGCGAAATCGGCCAGATCTATATTCCGCTGATTAACTGGGTTCAGTTGATTGTCGTCCTTCTGGCCGTGGTCGGTTTCGGCTCGTCGTCCAATCTGGCGTCGGCATACGGGATTGCGGTTACCGCAACGATGACGATGACCACCATCCTGACTTTTTTTGTCATTCGCTACGGATGGAAATACAACTTGTTGCTGTGCTGGGCCGCCACCGGATTTTTCCTGATCATCGACGTCTCATTTCTTTCCGCCAATGTGCTGAAGATTATGAGCGGCGGCTGGTTTCCGCTGGTGCTTGGCGCGGTATTGATCACGGTTTTCCTGACGTGGTACAGAGGCCGAGAGCTGTTATTCGAACATTTGAGGCAGCAATCCATTCCGCTCAAGGATTTTTTTCAGTCGCTGTTCGTGAACCCGCCGCCACGCGTGGCAGGAACCGCGGTCTTCTTCCGGGCGGAAGGCGACGGCGTTCCGCACGCCATGCTGCATAACCTATTGCACAACAAGGTACTGCACGAGCGCATTGTCTTCGTCACCGTCTTCAATGCAGACATCCCCGCTGTTCCGGTTGCTGAGCGCGTCAGGGTGGAAGCGCTTGGAGAACAGTGCTATCAGGTAGACGTGTACTACGGCTTCAAGGATGAACGCGACATTCCGCTCGCTCTTCATCTGTGCAAGAGGGACGGTTTGAAATTCGAGATGATGGAGACGTCATTCTTCATTACCCGTCAAACCGTGATCCCACGCGTCGGCAGCGGCATGGCGTTATGGCGCGAGAGACTGTTTGCGTCGATGATGCGTAACGCGCGCGATGCGGCCGACTATTATCGCGTCCCCACCAATCGAGTGATCGAGCTGGGGACCCAGGTGGAGATCTGACAAGAGCAGGCATGTGCCGCGCTGCCCGGTGCGCAATATCATTGCACGCTTCAAACCGAATCCGGCATGTACGACGCGCTGTACCCATGCATGCCGGGGTTCCGCTCGCGCCGGAAATGCCAAATTCAGGCTTGACAATATTTCATCACGCGATATAATGCCTAAAAATGACAGCGCTGTCATATAAATATAACCATTAAAATCAAACACTTGGTTTCTTTATGGGTAGCGTATTAATACTTAGGCTGACGCCACCTTAAAGATTTGCGCGTCGGAAAGGTATCTATCGCAATGAATTTGATTGAATGGCTTGAGGGGATGAACCGGCTCATCGACAACGGCAATAGCAACACTTAGCAATGTCGATCCCGTTACATCTTGCCGTTGTATTCCATTCATGCATTCTGCTGGTGATGCTGGTGAAAGATCCAGTCTTTCGCACCATTTGATGCGGGTCGTCGAACGCAATTTTGCATGCCGCACTGATTACTCTATTTATTAATCCGCCTATTTAGGGACCCATGAAAACTACACCAGTCACTCACGAAGACCTGATCCGCTCCGTTCTCGCCGTGCCACCTTTGGCGCGCCATGCTGACCTCACTCTCAATCGCGCGGAAAACAAAAAGCAGATCGCGCATCTGGAGCAGGGCGGGGTGCGTACGCTGATGTATGGCGGCAATGCCAATTTCTACAATATCGCCGTATCCGAATATGCCGAAGTG
>DASYKE010000216.1:0-42446 GCA_035995725.1 Burkholderiaceae bacterium
CGGGCCAAAACGGCGCTTAGCTAAAAATACCCGTTCGCATAGTGGATTTAACAGTCACTTTTCCACGGAAAGCTGAAATGATACGCTCATCAACAACCGGCCACCGCAGCCTTGATCTGCTGCAATGATGCCGGGTCTTCAATGGTCGGCAGATCGCCCGGATCGCGGCCTTCACAAATGGCCTGGATCGAGCGGCGCAGCAGTTTGCCCGACCGCGTTTTCGGTAGCAATGTCACGAAATACACCTGCGCCGGGCGCGCCAACGCACCGATCTGCCTATCGACCACCGCCATGATGTCCGCTGCCAGCATTTGCCTGGCCTCCTGCGTCGCTGCCGCATCGGCATTCTTGAGAATCACGAATGCCACAGCAACCTGGCCCTTGATCTTGTCTTCGATGCCCACTACCGCGACTTCCGACACGTTCGGATGGCTCGAAATGCTTTCTTCAATTTCGCGCGTGCCCAGCCGATGCCCGGCAATGTTGATCACATCGTCGGTGCGTCCGAGGATGAAGTAATAACCGTCGCTGTCGCGAATTCCCCAGTCGAAGGTCGAATAGACTTGCTCATCGCGGAAGTTGTTCCAGTATGTGCCGACGAAGCGCTCATCGTCGCCATAAACCGTCTGCATGCAGCCCGGCGGCAGAGGACCTTCCAGCACCACCACGCCCTTTTCGTTCGCGGCGCACACTGCACCGGTTGATTCGTTGAGGATCTTGACCTTGTACCCGGCCATCGGCACGCCGGGGCTGCCCAGCCTGGTCGGTTTGTCCTCGATACCCTTGGCGATCGACAGGATCGGCCACCCGGTTTCGGTTTGCCAGTAGTTGTCGATGACCGGCACGCCCAGCTCGGACGAGATCCAGTGCGACGTCGTCTCGTCCAGCGGTTCGCCCGCCAGGTACAGCGCCTTCAATGAAGACAGATCGTATTTCTTCATGAATTCCGTCGGCTGCTTTTTCAGCACGCGCACCGCGGTCGGCGCGGAAAACATCCGCGTGACCTTGTATTTCTCGACGATGCTCCACCAGATGCCTGCGTCCGGGCGAATCGGCAATCCTTCATACATGACGGTCGCCATACCCGCAATCAACGGGCCGTACACGATATAGGAATGACCGACCACCCAGCCGATATCGGAAGTCGTAAAATACGTTTCGCCCGGATTGCCGCAAAAAATATGCCTCATCGACGAGGCCAGCGCCACCGCATAGCCGCCGACATCGCGCTGCACGCCCTTGGGCTTGCCGGTAGTGCCGGACGTATAGAGAATGTAGGATGTGTCGTTCGACTCCAGCCAGACCACCGGCACTTGCGCATCGATATGCCGCTCGCGTAATGCCGCATAATCGACATCGCGGCCGGCGACCATGGTCATCGGCGCCAGGCCGCGGTTCACCAGCAATACATTCGGCGGCTTGTGCTGTGCCAGCCTGATTGCTTCGTCCAGCAACGGCTTATAGAGTATCGCCTTGCCGCTGCGCGAACCGGCATCGGCGGAAACGATCAGCTTCGGTTGCGCGTCGTCGATCCGGGTCGCCAGGCTGTTCGACGCGAAGCCGCCGAATACCACCGAATGAATCGCTCCGATGCGGGCGCAGGCGAGCATCGCGAAAATAGCCTCGGCAATCATCGGCATATAAATCAGCACGCGGTCGCCCCTGGCTACGCCGAGCGACTGCATGATGGCTGCGCAGCGGCTGATTTCCGTCTGCAATTGGCTGAAGGAATAAATCCTTTCCCGAGGCTTGCCGTCCGGCGTCTCGGTCGATACCGTTATCAGTGCGGCTTTGTCGCCGTGCGTTGCAACCCAGCGGTCGACCGCGTTATGGCACAGGTTGGTCGTGCCGCCGACGAACCACCTGGCAAACGGCGGCCTGGAATAATCGAGTACTGTTGAAAACGGCCGGTTCCAGTCGATCAGGCGCGCCTCGTTTCCCCAGAAGGTCTGCGGATCATCGATCGAGCGTTGATGGAAATCTGCAAAATTCATGATTCCTCCGAATTTCAGTCCATTCCACTGCTGATTTAGTATGGCTCGTGTCAGCTTACCAGACGCTTACCGCATTTGCCATCCTGCAAAAAAAGCGCGGCAACAAATCTGTCGCCGCGCTTTTTGGTACCCATGCAAAATGTTCAGATCACGTAAAGGTCGACATATTCATGAACCGGCATCGCTTCCAGTTTTTTCTGGTCGAGCGACACGTCCAGAATAGCTTTTTGCTGCTTCGCCGGGAATTGGCGAGCCAGGTTGGTCTTGAACTTTTCTTCCAGCAATGGAATGCCTTCCTTGCGCCGGCGCGCATGCCCGATCGGGTACTCGACTACCACTTCCGACAGCACTTCCCCATTATTCAGTTCCACCGTCAGCGCATTGGCGATCGAACGCTTTTTCGGATCATGATAATCCGCGGTAAACGCCGGATCCTCGACGCAAACAATCTTGTCGCGCAGCGCATCAATGCGCGGATCGGCGGCCACCCCGTCTTCGTAATCCGCGGCGGTCAGATGACCGTACAGCAGCGGAACAGCGACCATGTACTGGATGCAATGGTCGCGATCGGCCGGATTGTTCAACGGGCCCTTCTTGTCGATGATGCGGATGCAAGCCTCATGCGTACGGATCGTGATTTTCCTGATGTCCGCCGCCGACTTGCCGGCCCTGGCAAGCGCTGCATGCAGGGTCATCGCCGCTTCGACAGCGGTCTGCGAGTGGAACTCGGCCGGGAAGGAAATCTTGAACAATACGTTTTCCATCACATAGCTTTCATACTTGCGCTGGAATTTGAACGGCTGCCCCTTGAACAGCACGTCATAGAAACCCCAGGTCTTGGCGGAGAGCACCGACGGATAGCCCATCTCGCCGGTTTTCGCGATCAATGCCAGGCGCACCCCGCGCGAAGTCGCATCGCCTGCTGCCCAGGACTTGCGCGAACCGGTATTCGGTGCGTGGCGATAGGTGCGCAGCGATTGGCCGTCCACCCATGCCAGGGATACTGCGTTCAGGATTTCGTCGCGGGATAAGCCCAGCATCTCGGCCACCACCGCCGTCGATGCCACTTTCACCAGCACGACATGATCGAGACCGACCTTGTTGAACGAATTTTCCAGTGCGATGCAGCCCTGGATTTCGTGCGCCTTGATCATGCCGGTCAACACATCTTTCATCGTCAGCGGCTTTTTGCCTGCGGCTACGGCGTTACGCGACAGCCAATCGGCAACGGCCAAAATGCCGCCCAGGTTATCGGATGGATGGCCCCATTCGGCTGCCAGCCAGGTATCGTTGAAGTCGAGCCAGCGGATCATCACGCCTATATTGAATGCGGCCTGCACCGGATCGAGCTGGAACTGCGTGCCCGGCACTTTTGCGCCGTTCGGCACCATCGTACCCGGCACGATCGGTCCCAGCAACTTGGTGCAGGCGGGGTATTCGAGCGCCTCCAGGCCGCATCCCAGCGTATCGATCAGGCAATTGCGCGCGGTTTCATAGGCAACTTGCGAGGTGATCTTGTAATTGGTCACGTAATCGACGATATCGACCAGTACCCGATCCGGATCGGGGCGAATGTTGGAGATATGTGCAGACATTTTTTCCCTTGATAACGAGACTTGCTGATTTATTGAATTTACCCTCAAGGGGCTGCCATTTATTTGCGCTTGCCGATCGGCACGAATTTGAGATTTTCCGGTCCGACATAGCTTGCGCTAGGCCTGATGATCTTGTTGTCGATGCGCTGCTCGATCACGTGCGCAGCCCAGCCGGACGTGCGCGAGATCACGAACAGCGGCGTAAACATCGCAGTCGGCACGCCCATCATGTGATACGACACGGCGGAGAACCAGTCCAGGTTGGCAAACATTTTCTTGGCGTCCCACATCACTTGCTCAAGCCGCTCGGCGATGTCGTACATTTTCATCGAACCCGCATCCCTGGACAAATTGCGCGCGACTTCCTTGATCACCTTGTTGCGCGGATCGGAGATGGTGTATACCGGATGGCCGAAGCCGATGACGACTTCCTTGTTTTCGACGCGCTTCCTGATGTCGGCTTCCGCTTCGTCCGGATTGTCGTAACGCTTCTGGATTTCGAATGCAGCTTCGTTGGCGCCGCCGTGTTTCGGGCCGCGCAATGCACCGATCGCGCCGGTGATCGCAGAGTACATGTCGGAGCCGGTACCGGCGATTACGCGGGCGGCGAAGGTCGATGCATTGAACTCGTGCTCGGCATACAGGATGAGCGACGTATGCATCGCTTTTTCCCAGGATGCGGACGGCTTTTTGCCGTGCAGCAGATGCAGAAAATGTGCGCCGATCGAATCGTCGTCCGTTTCGACATCGATGCGCTTGCCGTTGTGACTGTAGTGGTACCAATACAGTAGCATGGAACCCGACGAGGCCATCAACCGGTCGGCAATGTCGCGCGCGCCCGCGATGTTGTGATCGTCTTTTTCAGGCAGCACGCAGCCGAGCGCCGAGACGCCGCTGCGCATCACATCCATCGGATGCGATGCGGCGGGCATGCACTCCAGCACGGCCTTGACGTTGGCGGGCAAGCCGCGCAAGGCCTTCAATTTGGCCTTGTAAGCTTTCAGTTCGGATGCCGTGGGCAATTTGCCATGCACCAGCAGGTACGCGATTTCTTCGAATTCCGAGCTGTCTGCTATATCCAGAATATCGTAACCGCGATAATGCAAATCGTTGCCGGTTTTTCCGACAGTACATAACGCGGTATTACCTGCGGTCACTCCCGATAGCGCAACCGATTTTTTGGGCTTGAAGGCTGCTGCCTGTTGCTCGCTCATTGATGTCTCCCGAAAAATTACTTGCTTTTTTGTTGCGCAAACAGCGCGTCCAGCTTTTGCTCGAATTCGTGATAACCGATGCGGTCGTACAATTCCATGCGCGTCTGCATGGTGTCGATCACATTCTGTTGCGAGCCGTCGCGACGGATCGCGGTATAGACATTTTCTGCCGCCTTGTTCATTGCGCGAAAGGCCGATAACGGATACAGCACCAGTCCGACATCGGCAGATTTCAGCTGCTCGACGGTGAACAGCGGCGTGGCGCCGAATTCGGTGATGTTGGCCAGCACCGGCACCTTTACTGCCGCTGCAAATCTCTTGTACATTCCGAGTTCGGTGATCGCTTCCGGGAAAATCATGTCGGCACCCGCTTCGACGCAGGCGACTGCGCGCTCCAGCGCCGCATCGAAACCTTCGACCGCCAAGGCATCGGTGCGGGCCATGATGACAAAATTATCATCGGTACGGGCATCGACTGCCGCCTTGATGCGGTCGACCATTTCCTGCTTGCTGACGATCTCCTTGTTCGGACGATGGCCGCAGCGCTTGGCGCCTACCTGGTCCTCGATATGCATCGCGGCAGCGCCAAACTTGATCATCGACTTCACGGTACGCGCAACGTTGAAAGCGGAAGAACCGAACCCGGTATCCACATCGACCAGTAGCGGCACGTCGCACACATCGGTAATGCGCCGCACATCGGTGAGCACGTCGTCGAGGCTGGAAATGCCGAGATCGGGCAGGCCGAGCGAACCGGCGGCGACGCCGCCACCGGACAGGTAGATCGCCTTGAACCCGGCACGCTTGGCAAGCAACGCATGATTGGCATTGATTGCACCGACCACTTGCAGTGGCGACTCTTCTTGCACTGCCTGCCGGAAGGCCGCACCGGCGGAATTTTGGCTCATGTCTGCACCTTCATGGATTACAAACTGTTTCGCGGATGACGATTTGCTCGCAAAGCGGGCACTGCAGCATTGGTTACAGCTTCCACTGCCCGGTGGATATCTTCTCCAGCCAAAAAGCGCCGATCACGGTTTTTACATCCGTGATCTTTCCCACCCGTACCCAATCCAGCATATCTGCAACGGATGCGGTAATCGTCTCCAGAAATTCACCGTCATCCAGCCGGCGCTCGCCGGCAGTCAATCCCCGCGCGAGAAACAAATCGAGATGTTCGTCCGAATAGGCGATCGCATTATGGATCGTGCAGACGAATTTCCAATCGGTTGCGGTATAACCGGTTTCTTCCTGCAGTTCCCTCTTGGCGCACGCCAGCGGATCTTCATGGGGATCGATTTTACCAGCAGGAAGCTCAATGAAAACCCGGTCGAGCGGATAACGAAACTGGCGCTCCAGCAGCACCCTACCGTCATCGAACAGCGGCAAAATGACGACCGCGCCAGGATGCCTGATGTATTCGCGTGCGGTCGGTCTGCCGTCGGGCAACCGGACTGTATCACGTTGGACTTTCAGAAAATCGCCGTCGTATGCGATCTGGCTATCGATTCTGGTTTCTTTCAGGTGCGTGTCCATGCACAGGCTCCTAGAGAAAAATGGGGTGCCCGAATGTGAGCGGGCATGTTAGCGGGCAATGTCCGATGCAGGTCAACCGCGCCGTCTGCGTAAATAACGGAACACGAATCCGGGATACGCCAGCACAATAAAAAAGCAGCCGGTCACCGCATAAAATTCCCAGCGCTGGGCAGCTACATTGCCGATACGCGATTCGAGCAGATAAGCGACACCGCCGACCAATACATACAGGATGATCAGTTCGACCATGCGTAACCAGAATGGTTTGACGGCTGTTTTAATGGGAATAAATGCAAACAGCCGTTCGTTCACAAACGGCAGATTGGCGGCAAGCACAGCGATCAGGATCGTGAACCAGCTGGAGAGAGAGAAATCCACCGGGCGGATACAGGACTAAGACCCGAGCGTCTTGACAATCGCGTCGGCACAAGCAGTCATCAACGGCCCCGGCATCAAGCCCAGCGCAACAATCGCTGCGCCGTTGAGGCTGAGGGTAAACTGCATGTCCCTGTTGACGACGATTTTCGCGGTATCCACCGGATCGTCGAAATACATCAGCTTGATCACACGCAGGTAATAATACGCACCGATCAGCGAGAACAATACAGCCAGCACGGACAGCCAGATTTGTCCGGTGCCCAGCACCGCTTGCAGCACCGACAGTTTGGCGTAGAAGCCCATCGTCGGCGGCACACCGGCAAGCGATAGCAACAGGATCATCATTACCGCAGCGAACCACGGACTACGCTGGTTCAGGCCCTTGAAATCGTCCAGATTTTCCGCTTCGAAGCCCGACCGCGCAAGCAGCAAGATGACGCCGAACGTACCCAGAGTCGTCAACACATAAGTAATCGAATAGAACATCGCCGAACTGTATGCATTCGCAGCGGAGGTCAGATTACTGCCGCTGAACACGCCGGACAAAAGACCGAGCAGCATGAAACCCGATTGCGAAATCGTCGAGTACGCCAGCATCCGCTTCAGATTGGTTTGCGCAATCGCGGTGATATTGCCGATGGCCATTGACAATACGGCAAGCACGGTAAGCATTTGCTGCCAGTCAACCGCGAGCGACCACAACCCTTCGACCAGCAAACGGATACAGATCGCAAATGCCGCCAGCTTTGGCGCGGCACCGAGCAGCAAAGTCACCGCGGTGGGGGCGCCTTGATAAACGTCCGGCACCCACATATGGAACGGCACGACACCGAGCTTGAATGCAAGACCGGCAACCAGGAATACCAGCCCGAACACCAGCACCGATTTATTCATTGTGCCGGATGCGGTTACCCTGGCGATTTCAGTCAGATCGAGCGAGCCGGTCGCGCCATACAGCATCGATATGCCATACAGTAAAAAGCCGGACGCCATCGCACCCAGGATGAAATACTTCATCGCGGCTTCAGTCGACACCGCACTGTCGCGGCGCAACGCAACCAGTGCGTACAAAGACAAGGACATCAATTCAAGGCCGAGATAGATAATCAGGACATTATTGCCGGAAATCATTACCATCTGGCCCAGCAGCGAAAACAGCGCAAGCACATAGAACTCGCCGCCGAGATTGCCACCGAGCATGCCGCGGGCAGTCACATACTGACGGGAATAAACCAGCGTGATTCCGACTGCAAGATAGGAAAACAATTTCAGCAGGTTCGACATCGGATCGGACACGAACATGTTATTGAACGTATAGGCGGTTGCACCGGCATTGAAGTCCGCCAAAGACAGTGCGGCACAGATGCCCAGCGTGACGATAGCCAAAACGTACGTGACGGTGCGTTTCGCATCCGACAGGAACATGTCGATCAGCAGAATTGCCGAGGTCGCAAGCACCAGGAAAATTTCGGGATAAACCGGAATCAGATTCAAATTATTCATTTTGTTGCCGCTTTATTTGCATCCGCATCTGCGTTCACTATGATGTTCATTACTGCGCCTTGGAAATTGCGACATGCTTCAACAGATCCGTGACGGAAACTTGCATTGCATCGGTAAACGGTGCCGGATACACGCCCATCGCGATCACGGCGAGTGCCACCAAACCAAGTATGAAAAATTCGCGCTTGTCGAGATCCGCAAGCTTTTCGACCTGTGCGTTGGCGATCGGGCCGAATACCACGCGCTTGACCAGCCACAGCGAATAGGCTGCGCCGAGAATCAGTGCCGTGGCTGCCAGCATGCCAATCCAGAAGTTGAACTTGACCGCGCCTAAAATCACCATGAACTCGCCGACGAAGCCTGATGTCCCTGGCAAGCCGGCATTGGCCAGTGAAAACAATACGAAAAATGTGGCGAACTTCGGCATCGTATTGACCACACCGCCGTAGTCCGAAATCTGGCGCGAATGCATGCGGTCATACAGCACGCCGATGCAAAGGAACATGGCGCCCGACACGAAACCGTGCGAAATCATCTGCACAATCCCGCCCATCACCGACATCTCATTGAACATGAAGAAGCCCAGCGTGACGAATCCCATGTGCGCGATCGACGAATAAGCGACCAGTTTTTTCATATCGGTCTGGACCAGCGCCACGAACCCGATATAAATCACGGCAATCAGGGACAGCGTGATGATAAAGTCCGACAGGTAATGGCTGGCATCCGGCGTAATCGGCAGCGAGAAACGCAGGAATCCGTACGCGCCCAGTTTCAGCATGATCGCCGCCAGCACGACCGAGCCGCCGGTCGGCGCTTCGACGTGCGCATCCGGCAGCCAGGTATGCACCGGCCACATCGGCACTTTGACCGCGAAAGCCATCAGGAACGACAGGAAAATCAGTATTTGCGCAGCAAGCGGCAGCGGCAGCTTGTGCCAGGCCAGGATATCGAAACTGCCGCCTGACTTGAAGTACAGGTAAATAATCGCAACCAGCATCAGCAGCGAGCCAAGGAACGTGTAAAGGAAAAATTTGACCGCGGCGTAGACGCGATTCGCACCGCCCCAGACACCGATGATGATGAACATCGGGATCAGCGTCGCTTCGAAGAATACATAAAACAGCAAGCCGTCAAGCGCGCAAAACACACCGATCATCAAGCCCGACAAAATCAGGAAAGCGCCCATATACTGGGCCAGCTTCTTTTCGATCACTTCCCACCCTGCGATGACGACGATCACGGTGATGAAAGCTGTCAATGGAATGAACCACAGCGAAATGCCGTCGATGCCGAGAAAGTAATAGATGTTGAAGCGCTCGATCCATGCCATTTTTTCGACAAACTGCATGCCGTGAGCGGCATTGTCGAAATATCGAATCAGCGGCAAAGTAACAGCGAAGCTCGCCAATGCGCCGATCAGCGACATGCGGCGCACCAATGCCGGATTATCGTCACGGCCGCACGCCAGGACGATCACGCCAAATACGATCGGCAACCAGATCGCCAGGCTCAGAAAAGGAAAGGTTGACTGCATCATGTTTTTTCTTTTAGCGACTCGCGGTCATTTCATGTAAGGAACCAGCAACACATAGCCGAGATACAGCGCGATACCCAGGATCATCGTAAAGGCGTAGTGGTAGATATAACCGGTCTGGAATGTACGCGTGATGGTAGCGAACCAGCCGACCAGTTTCGCACTGCCGTTGACGATCAGGCCGTCGATCAAGGTCCTGTCGCCGACATTCCACAAGCCGCGGCCCAGCAGCCGCGCACCACCGGCAAAAACCACGTCATTGAACTTGTCCATGTAGTACTTGTTGTCGAGCAGCACATAGAGCGGATGGAATTTGCTGTAAAACCATGCCGGCACTTTCGGATTGACCAGGTAGCAGTAATATGCCGCCACCACACCGGCCAAAGCCAGTGCGAAAGGCAGGCTGGTGAATCCATGCAGTCCCATCTCCAATGCGCCATGGAATTCCTTGGCCAGCTCTGCCATCGCAGGATGCGATTCGCTGACAAAAATCACTCCCTTGAAGAAATCGCCAAACAGCATCGGCTCAATGGTCATATAGCCGATCACCACAGAAGGAATTGCCAGCAGGATCAACGGTATCGTCACGACCCATGGCGCTTCGTGAGGCTTTTCGCCGGGAGCCAGGCCATGATGAGGTTCATTGCCGTGCTCGTCATGACCGTGGTCCTGATGATCATGGTGCGGCTTGCCGAAACGCTCTTCGCCATGGAATACCAGGAAATACATGCGGAACGAATAGAAAGCCGTCACGAATACACCGGCCAGCACCGCGAAATTGGCAAACCCGGCGCCGGCGATATGAGCATAATGCACCGCTTCGATAATGCTGTCTTTGGAATAAAAACCGGAAAAGAACGGCGTACCGATCAGGGACAGCGATCCGATCAATGAAGTCAGCCAGGTAATCGGCATGTACTTGCGCAAACCGCCCATGTTGCGAATGTCCTGGTCGTGATGCATGCTGATGATGACCGCACCGGCGGCGAGGAACAGCAGCGCCTTGAAAAATGCATGCGTCATCAGATGAAACACGCCTGCCGAATAGGCAGACGCGCCTAATGCCACCGTCATGTAGCCTAGCTGCGACAGCGTCGAGTAGGCGATTACGCGCTTGATATCGTTCTGGATGATCCCGAGAAAGCCCATGAACAGCGCCGTAATCGAACCGATCACCAGAACAAACGACAGAGCGGTATCGGACAGCTCGAACAACGGCGACATCCGCGCCACCATGAAGATGCCGGCGGTAACCATGGTCGCCGCGTGTATCAGCGCGGAAATCGGGGTCGGGCCTTCCATCGAATCCGGCAACCACACATGCAGCGGAAATTGCGCCGACTTGCCCATCGCGCCGATGAACAGGCAAATGCAGGCCACCGTCAGCAGCATCCAGTCCGTACCCGGCAATGTCAACTGTGCCAGCGCTTCTTTCTTGGCGAATACTTCGTCATAGCTCATTGAACCGGCATACGCGAGCAGCAAACCAATGCCGAGAATGAAACCGAAGTCGCCGACGCGATTCACCAGGAACGCCTTCATGTTGGCGAAGATCGCGCTCGGCTTGGTGTACCAGAAACCGATCAGCAGATAAGATACCAGGCCCACTGCTTCCCAGCCGAAGAACAACTGCAGGAAGTTGTTGCTCATCACCAGCATCAGCATCGAAAAGGTAAACAGCGAGATATACGAGAAGAAGCGGTTGTACCCCTCGTCATCCTGCATGTAGCCGATCGTATAGATGTGCACCATCAGCGACACAAAGGTGACTACGCACATCATCATCGCCGTCAGGCTGTCGATCAGGAATCCGATTTCCAGTTTGAGGCCCCCGACGGTCATCCAGTGATAGATGGTGCCGTTGAACGTCGCGCCGTCCATCACCGCCAGCAAGGTCTGGAACGAAATGATGAATGCAATCAGCACTCCCAGAATCGTCACGGTATGCGATGTGGCGCGGCCGACCTTATTGCCAAAAAATTTTGTGCCGAACAAGCCGGCGATCAAAGAACCGGCAAGCGGCGCCAGGGGTACTGCCAGAAGAAGGTTAGGGTTGAGTTGCCCCGCCATGATGAACCTTATGTTTATTTTTGCAAATAGTCTTGAAACTAGCCTTTGAGACTGTCGAGATCTTCCACATTGATGGTATCCAGATTACGGAATAACACCACCAGGATGGCGAGCCCGATAGCGGATTCCGCGGCAGCCACAGTAAGAATGAAGAACACGAAAATCTGTCCGGCAGCATCGCCCAGGTAGTACGAAAAGGCGATGAAATTCATATTGACCGCCAACAGCATCAACTCGATCGCCATCAGCAGGACGATGATGTTTTTGCGGTTCAGAAAAATGCCGACGATCGAAATTGCAAACAGAATTGCGCCAAGAATCAGGAAGTGTGCGAGTGATAAGGCCAAGATGCTCCTCTTATTTCTTTTCTGTTGCCGAAGCGACGAGTCGCGCATTATCTGCACGCTCGGACTCGGCTTTCATGCTGACGATCCGAACCCGGTCGCTGCGCTTGACCTTGACCGCTGCGGCCGGGTCGAAATACTTGCTGTCCTTGCGGCGGCGCAGGGTCAAAGCGACAGCGGCGACGATTGCGACCAGCAATATGACCCCGGCGATTTCGAACGCATACACGTATTGGGTATATATCAGCTTGCCCAATTCCCTCGTGTTGCCGACGTTGGCGGCATTGGGGGCGACCTGCGGGTCCACCGTCAGAAAACCGCGGAACAGCACGGCGGCCATCTCAAGCACAATGATGACGCCGATGGCCGCGGCAAACGGGAAGTAAGCCCAAAAACCTTCACGCATCTTGTCGATGTCGATATCCAGCATCATGACCACGAACAGGAACAGCACCATCACCGCACCGACATAGACCAGGACCAGCACGATGGCGAGGAATTCCGCCTTCAGCAACATCCAGAGCGCGGCGGCCGTGAAAAACGACAGCACAAGGAACAATGCGGCATGCACCGGATTGCGGTCCGTGATGACGCGCGTCGCTGCAAAAATCAATATCAGCGAGAACGCGTAGAACAATATAGTTTTAAATTCCATAATGGACCAAAAAAATGCCGGCTAAACGCAGGCCAATCAAATTTATCACGGGACAGAATTTACGAGGCGCCGCAACGCGCTGAATTATGTCTATCCCTGGAAGGGACTCTGTCCCCAACAAACAAGAAAATTGCGGGATAGAGTCAAGCGCCGCGCCACTCTGTCCCCAACATATAAAATTTAACGATACGGTGCATCGGCTGCGCGCGCAGCAGCTATCTCCTTTTCATAACGATCGCCGACAGCCAGCAGCATTTCCTTGGTGTAGTACAGATCGCCGCGTTTTTCACCGTGGTATTCCAGGATATTGGTCTCGACGATCGAATCGACCGGACAGGATTCTTCGCAAAAACCGCAAAAGATGCATTTTGTCAGATCGATGTCATAGCGCGTGGTCCGGCGCGATCCATCGTCACGCTGTTCCGATTCGATCGTGATCGCCAGCGCCGGGCAAACCGCTTCACATAATTTGCATGCGATACAGCGCTCTTCCCCGTTCGGATAACGGCGCAATGCATGCAGGCCGCGAAAACGCGGCGACATCGGCGTTTTTTCTTCCGGAAATTGCACTGTTATTTTTCGGGCGAACATATAGCGACCGGTCAGCGCCAGTCCCTTGAACAGCTCTCGCAGCATCAAGCTGCCGAAAAAATCCTTGATGGCTTCCATTTAGCTCAGCCTCTTGCTTTCATTACGAGCGCGGCACGATCAGGTTTTCATTGATCCGTGCCGCATCATTATTTCCAAATATTCCACGGCGTCTGCATCCAGGCGGCCACGATCACCAGGTAAGCCAGCGTCAGCGGGATGAACACCTTCCAGCCGAGACGCATGATCTGATCGTAACGATAACGCGGGAACGATGCGCGCGCCCAGATGAACAACGATACGACGAAGAACGTTTTAATGCCCAGCCAGATCCAGCCCGGTATCCAGTTAAGCGGCGCCAAATCGATCGGTGGACTCCAGCCGCCCAGGAACATCAGCGATGCCAATGCCGAAATCAGGATCATGTTGGCGTATTCCGCCAGGAAAAACATCGCGAACGACATGCCCGAATATTCAACCATGTGGCCGGCCACAATCTCGGATTCGCCTTCGACCACGTCGAAAGGATGGCGATTGGTTTCGGCAATTCCCGAAATCACATAGACAATAAACATCGGCAGCAAGGGCAGCCAGTTCCACGACAGGAAATTCAATCCCCTTGCAGCGAAATAGCCTTTGTTTTGCGCCATCACGATTTCAGTCAAATTCAGGCTGCCGGATACCATCAGTACGATCACCAGCACGAAACCCATCGCGATTTCATAGGACACCATCTGCGCCGACGCACGCATCGCGCCGAGGAACGCATATTTCGAATTGGAGGCCCAGCCGGCGATGATGACACCGTATACTTCCATCGATGTGATCGCCATCACCAGCAGCAAGCCTGCATTGACGTTTGCCAGCACCGTTTCAGGCCCGAATGGAATGACTGCCCACGCGGCCAGTGCCGGCATGATCGTCATGATCGGAGCAATCACGAAAAGCCCCTTGCTGGCTTTGGCCGGAATGATGATTTCCTTGAGCAGCAACTTCAACGCATCGGCGATCGGCTGCAGCAAACCCGCAGGTCCGACCCGGTTCGGGCCGATACGGACATGCATCCAGCCAATCATCTTGCGTTCCCATAGCGTCAGGTAGGCGACGAGGCCCATGATCGGCAGTACGATACAGACAATTTTTACCAGGTTCCAGACCAGCGGCCAAACAAAACCGAGCGCGCCTTGACCGGTAGTGTTAATGGTCATCAGCAGTTGATCCATCACGTTTTCTCCACTGTGACCGGACCAAACATCGCACCGAGTGTTTTGGTGGACTCATGCGCAGCTGCCACACGTACGACGCTGTCCGGCAGCGCGCTATCGATGCCAGCGGTCAAAACGGCACTGCCTTTGCCCTGCGTGACTTTCAGGCGGGCGCCTTCGGCTACGCCGAGTTTTCGCGACAGCGCAACCGATATCCATGCCTTGGGAGGCGCCGCGTCGTTGGTCATTTGAAGCGGCACGGAGCGCCGCACGATCGCATCGGTGGCATAGATCGGTACATCCGCTATCCGTTCCAGCCGCTGCCCGGCCGCATCGGCCATCCGCAATCGCGGCTGCGGGCTGGCGATATTATTCAAACGTGCCGCCAGATCGGCATCCGTTGCCGATGCAACACCCAGAATTTCGGTGCGGATCGCTTCGGATGTTTCGTAATCAAATTTCTCCAGGCCCAGCAGATTACCCAGCACGCGCAGCACTTTCCATCCCGGGCGTGTTTCATCCAACGGTTTGACGCTGCCATTGAAACTTTGCGCGCGGCCTTCGCAGTTGACGAACGTGCCGGCGGTTTCCGTGAACGGTGCAATCGGCAACAGCACATCGGCATAGTCGGCTCCATGCTTGTAGGCCGACATTGCAACCACCATATCGGCTGCATCCAGCGCAGCGCGGGCGGCTTGCGGATCATGGCAGTCGAGTTCAGGCTCGGCATTGAGCAGCAGATACGCCTTGCGCGGCTGAGCAAAGAATTGCAGCGCATTGGAACCATTGCCAGGCAATGCATTTGCCAGATAGCCGCCGACGCTGTTCGCCGCCTCGGTCAGATAGCCGAACCTGGCACCGGTGTTCTGCGCGATCCATTGCGCAGCCGCATGCAATTCCGACGCTTGCGGATGCTGTGCAGCCGCATTGCCAAGCAGGATAGCCCTTGGTTCGCCGGACAGCAGACTGGCGGCGGTTTGCTTGGCTTCAGCCGATGGCTCGACCTTGTCAAAACCGGCCGGCGCAGCGATATTTTTTGCCTGTGCGACAGCGGCGATCACTTCACCGAGTGCCGCCAGCCATGCGGACGGGGCCTTGATCATCTTGTTGGCAACCGGTATCAGCAAATCGTCATCGCTTGCATGCAGGATGCTGATTTTGGCGCCATGCTTGACCGCCTGGCGCAGACGCGCCGCCAGCAACGGATGATCCTTGCGCAGGAAGGAACCGATCACGAACGCGCGCTTCAACTGGCTGAACTCGGCAATCGACATGCCCAGCCATGGCGTGATTTGGCCATCCAGCGCGAAGTCCGATTGGCGCAGGCGAAAATCGACATTCTCCGAACCGAGGCCGCGCACCAGCTTTTGCAACAGCGATAATTCTTCCAGCGTCGAATACGGCGTGGCGAGTGCAGCGATCGCATCCGCGCCGTGCTGGTGGCGAATGGTGCGCAGTCCGTGCGCGACATATTCCAGCGCTGTCTGCCAGGGGACTTCAAGCCACTTGCCGTCCTGCTTGATCATCGGCCTGGTCAGCCGCTCTTCGCTGTTCAGACCTTCATATGAAAAGCGGTCCCTGTCGGATAGCCAGCATTCATTGACCGCTTCATTCTCCAGCGGCAGAACGCGCATCACCTTGCCGCCTTTGACCTGCACAATCAGATTGGAACCGAGGCCGTCATGCGGACTGACCGATTTGCGGCGCGACAATTCCCAGGTGCGGGCGCTGTAGCGGAAAGGCTTGGAGGTCAATGCGCCGACCGGGCACAAATCGATCATGTTGCCCGACAGTTCGGAATCGACGGTTTTCCCGACGAACGAGGTAATTTCCGCATGCTCGCCGCGGCCCAGCATGCCGAACTCCATCACGCCGGCAATTTCCTGCCCGAAGCGTACGCAACGCGTGCAGTGGATACAGCGGGTCATCTCTTTCATCGAGATCAACGGTCCGACGTCCTTCGGCGGGACGACGCGTTTTTCTTCCTCGTAGCGCGACGACGACGAGCCGTACCCTACCGCCAGATCCTGCAGCTGGCATTCGCCGCCCTGGTCGCAAATCGGGCAGTCGAGCGGATGATTGATCAGCAGGAACTCCATCACGCCTTTTTGCGCCTTGACCGCCTTGTCGCTATGCGAGCGCACGATCATGCCGGCGGTGACCGGCGTTGCGCACGCGGGCAACGGCTTCGGCGCCTTCTCGACTTCGACCAGGCACATGCGGCAGTTGGCCGCAATGGACAATTTCTTGTGATAGCAAAAATGCGGGATATAGGTACCAAGCTTGTTGGCAGCATCCATTACCATGCTGCCCTCTTGCACCTCGACTTTTTTGCCGTCTATTTCAATTTCAACCATGGCTTTGCTTTTTCGCCGTAGGGTGCGCGGTGCGCACCGGATCTGTTAAACATAAGCAGGCACCAAGCACCTCTTGTGCTCGATGTGATATTCAAACTCATCGGTAAAATTCTTGATCATCGCACGTACCGGCATCGCGGCGGCATCGCCGAGCGCGCAAATCGTGCGGCCCTGAATATTGTCGGCCACCGAATTGAGCAAATCGAGATCGTCCTGACGGCCCTGGCCGTGTTCGATCCGATGCACCATCCGGTACAGCCAGCCGGTGCCCTCGCGGCACGGCGTGCACTGGCCGCAGGATTCTTCGAAGTAAAAGTACGACAGGCGCAGCAAAGACCTGACCATGCAGCGCGTTTCATCCATCACGATCACGGCGCCCGAACCGAGCATCGAACCAGCCTTGGCGATCGAGTCGTAATCCATGTCGGTCGCCATCATGACATCGCCGGTCAATACCGGCATCGATGACCCGCCCGGAATCACCGCCTTGATCTTCTTGCCGTCACGCATGCCGCCGGCCAGTTCAAGCAACTTGGCAAATGGCGTGCCGAGCGGCACTTCATAGTTGCCCGGCCGAGCGACGTCGCCCGACACCGAAAAAATCTTGGTGCCGCCGTTATTCGGCTTGCCTAACGCGGCATACGCTGCACCGCCCATTTTGAAAATGAACGGGACTGCCGCAAACGTTTCGGTGTTGTTGATCGTGGTCGGTTTTCCGTACAGGCCGAAACTGGCCGGAAACGGCGGCTTGAAGCGCGGCTGGCCTTTTTTGCCTTCCAGCGATTCAAGCAGCGCAGTCTCTTCGCCGCAGATATAAGCGCCATAACCATGAAACGCATGCAACTGGAAACTGAACTCGCTGCCCATGATCCTGTCGCCGAGAAAACCCGCCGCACGCGCTTCTTCCAGCGCTTCTTCAAAGCGCTCGTATTCAGCCCAGATCTCGCCGTGGATGTAGTTATAGCCGACGGTAATGCCCATCGCGTAGGCACCGATGGCCATGCCTTCGATCAGCGCATGCGGATTGTAGCGGATGATGTCGCGGTCCTTGAACGTGCCCGGCTCGCCTTCGTCCGAGTTACAGACCAGATATTTTTGCCCGGGGAACTGGCGCGGCATGAAACTCCACTTCAGGCCGGTCGGGAAACCCGCACCGCCGCGTCCGCGTAGCGACGAGGCTTTCAATTCCGCGACAACCTGTTCCGGCGTGATCTTGTCGTTCAGTATCCGTTTCAACGACTCGTAACCGCCGCGCTTGACGTAATCGGCCAGGTGCCAGTTCTGTCCATCCAGGCCGGCCAGGATCAACGGATTGATATGACGATTGTGCAGACTGGTCATTTTTTCAATTCCTCCACCAGTGCATCGATCTTGTCTTCCGACATCCAGCTGCACATGCGCTTGTTGTTTACCAGCAGGACCGGCGCGTCGCCGCAGGCGCCCATGCACTCGCCTTCCATCAATGTGAACTGGCCGTCCGCGGTGGTTTCCCTGTAATCGATGCCCAGCTTGTGCTTCAGGTAGTGCGCCGCTTTTTCGCCGCCCGACAATGCGCACGGCAGGTTGGTGCAAATCGTAATCTTGTTCCTGCCGGCCGGCTTGAGGTTGTACATCGCGTAAAACGTCGCGACTTCCTGCACCGCGATCGCGGGCATGCCAAGGTAATCGGCAACCTCCTGCATCACTTCCGGCGCGAGCCATCCCTTTTCGTCCTGGGCAATGGCGAGCGCAGCCATCACCGCGGATTGTTTTTGATCCGCGGGAAATTTTCCGATTTCGCGGTCCATCTTTTTGTATGCCTGCTCTGATAACAGCATTATCTGTGCCTCAAATATTGATCGCGCCAGCGGTCAACTTATCTATCAATTTCTCCGAACACGATATCCTGCGTGCCGATGATGGTGACTGCGTCGGCGATCATGTGCCCTTTTGCCATCTCGTTCAATCCCTGCAAATGAGGGAAACCGGGCGCACGAATCTTCAGGCGGTAAGGCTTGTTGGCGCCATCCGAAATCAGATAGATGCCGAATTCGCCCTTCGGATGCTCGACCGCCGAATAGGCTTCGCCGGGCGGCACATGAAAACCTTCGGTGAAGAGCTTGAAATGATGAATCAGCTCTTCCATGTTGGTCTTCATATCCACGCGCGACGGCGGCGCTATCTTGTGGTTATCGGTAATCACGGGCCCGGGATTGTTGCGCAGCCATTCCACGCATTGCTTGATGATGCGATTGGACTGGCGCATTTCTTCGACGCGCACCAGGTAGCGGTCATAGCTATCGCCATTCACGCCGACCGGGATGTCGAAATCCAGCAAGTCATATACCTCGTATGGCTGCTTCTTGCGCAAATCCCATTCGATACCCGAGCCGCGCAGCATCGGGCCGGTAAAGCCCATCGCCTTGGCTCGTTCGGGCGATACCACGCCGATGCCCACCAGGCGCTGCTTCCAGATACGGTTGTCCGTCAGCAGAGTCTCGTACTCATCGACGTAAGTCGGAAACCGGTTGGTGAAGTCTTCAATGAAATCGAGCAGCGATCCCTGCCGATTCTCATTGAGCTCTCTGATCGCCTTGCTATTGCGCAGGATGGACGCCTGGTACTGCGGCATCACATCCGGCAAATCGCGATAGACACCGCCCGGCCGGTAGTAGGCCGCATGCATTCGCGCGCCGGACACGGCTTCATAGCAATCCATCAGATCTTCGCGCTCGCGGAACGCGTACAGAAAAACGCCCATCGCGCCGACGTCCAGCGCATGCGCACCGAGCCACAACAAGTGATTCAGCAAGCGCGTGATCTCGTCGAACATCACGCGGATATACTGGGCGCGCAACGGCACCTCAAGCCCGAGCATCTTTTCGATCGTCATCACATACGCGTGCTCGTTGCACATCATTGACACGTAATCGAGGCGGTCCATATACGGCACCGACTGCAGATAGGTCTTTTGCTCCGCCAGTTTTTCGGTCGCGCGGTGCAACAGGCCGATATGCGGATCGGCGCGCTGGATGACCTCGCCGTCCAGTTCCAGCACCAGGCGCAAAACGCCGTGCGCGGCCGGATGTTGCGGACCAAAGTTCAGTGTGTAATTCTTGATTTCCGCCATTATTTGATCCCGTACTTTTCTTCACGAATCACGCGCGGCACATTTTCACGCGGCTCAATCGTCACGGGTTGATAGATCACGCGTTTTTGCTCGGCATCATAGCGCATCTCAACGTAGCCGGTCACCGGGAAATCCTTGCGGAACGGATGGCCGATAAAGCCGTAATCGGTCAAAATGCGGCGCAAGTCGTTGTGGCCGTCAAACAGAATGCCGAAGAAATCGAACGCCTCGCGCTCGTACCAGTTGGCGGTGGACCAGATCTCCGTCAGAGACGCGACCAGCGGCACTTCGTCATCCGGCGCAAACACGCGCACGCGCAGACGCCAGTTATGCGTCATCGACAGCAGATGCGAAACGACTGCAAAGCGCGGGCCGTCCCATGCGCCGTCGCCATAGGTCGAATAATCGACACCGCACAGATCGATCAATTCCTCGAACTGCAGGTCGGAGTGATCACGCAGCACCCGCATTGCCGACAAATAATCGGCAGCCTTGATCACTATTGTAAGTTCATCCAATGCGATGGTCAGATCTTGAACGTAGTCTCCGAGCGCGTTGCTCAGTGCGGCTTCGAGGGCTTCAAGTTTCGTCGTCATATTTCTCAGGCTGCCCTCTCAGCGCGCAATCGTATTGGTGCGCTTGATCTTGTTTTGCAACTGCATGATCCCGTACAGCAGCGCTTCCGCCGTAGGCGGGCAGCCCGGCACGTAGACGTCGACCGGGACGATGCGGTCGCACCCGCGCACCACCGAGTAGGAATAATGATAATAGCCGCCGCCGTTGGCGCAGGAACCCATCGAGATAACCCAGCGCGGTTCGGCCATCTGGTCGTACACCTTGCGCAGCGCGGGTGCCATCTTGTTGCATAAGGTGCCGGCCACGATCATCACATCGGACTGGCGCGGCGACGGACGGAATACGACGCCGAAACGGTCAAGATCATAGCGCGACGCGCCCGCATGCATCATTTCGACCGCGCAGCAGGCCAGGCCGAACGTCATCGGCCACATCGAACCGGTACGTGTCCAGTTAATCAGCTTGTCCGCAGTGGTAGTGACAAAACCTTCGTTCAATACGCCTTCAATTGACATGGCTTATTCCCAATCCAGGGCACCTTTCTTCCAGATGTACCAGAATCCGACGACGAATTCGGCGATAAATACCAGCATCGTCATGAAACCCGCCCAGCCAAGGTCGCGGATCGCGACGCCCCACGGGAAGAAAAATGCGGTTTCCAGATCGAACAAAATGAATAAAATCGCAACCAGGTAGTAACGCACATCGAATTTCATGCGCGCATCTTCGAACGCCTCGAAGCCGCATTCGTAAGGCGAATTCTTCTGCATATCTGGCTTGTGCGGCGCCAGCACGCGGCCCAGCACCTGCGGCACGATGCCCACGCCGATACCGACCAGGATGAACAGGAGTACTGGGAAATAATTTTCGAGGTTCACGATTAACTGGAATAGATTGAGGAGTTAGTTGAACAATTCAATGACTCAATGACAATTTCCGATAAAAAGCCAGCGCAGGCATCTCCTTTGCTGGCCTTATTATTAATTGGTGCCGACGGCGAGACTCGAACTCGCACAGCTTTCGCCACTACCCCCTCAAGATAGCGTGTCTACCAATTCCACCACGTCGGCATTAGCCATATATTTTAACCTGCTTTAGCATTTTTTGTTAATGCGCATTGGGCTATCGCAAGGCGAGAACGATGAAATGCGAATTTTTATTTAGGAATTTGATTCGACTGACCTGCGGCACCCGAAGCAGGCGCGGGCGCAGTCGCCGAACCGGCTGGAGCGGGCGCAGGAGCGGCCGGTACCGAGGTTGTCGGTGCTGATCCGCCGGCAGGCGCCGGAACCGAAGTGGCCGGTGATTTATTGATTATTTTTTCCATCAGATCGCCGCCATCTGCTGCCGGCCGATTGCCGAGAAATGCCAGTGCCAGGGTAGCGCCGAAAAATATGGCTGCCGCAACGCCGGTCGATTTGGACAGAAAGTTGGACGACCCGGTGGCTCCGAACAGGCTGCCGGATGCGCCGGAGCCAAAAGCGGCTCCCATGTCGGCGCCCTTGCCGTGTTGCAGCAGTACAAGACCGATGATGGTCAGCGCAGACAGCACCTGGATGATAATGATGATGGTAAGCAAAGTGTTCATTTAAATTCCAATATTGGGTTAACTGTTTGGCACGTATTCACGCTGCCCGGATGATCGCGAGGAAATCGGACGCCTTTAGTGCCGCGCCGCCGACCAGACCCCCATCGATGTCGGGCATCGCCAGCAATTCTTTCGCGTTATCGGGTTTCATGCTGCCGCCGTATAAAATCAGCACTTGCGCAGCCGCTGCGGAATTTTTTGCTGCAAGCCTTGCACGCAACATCGCATGCACATCCTGCGCCATGTGCGGCGTTGCGGTCTTGCCGGTGCCGATGGCCCAAACCGGTTCGTAAGCAACCACGATGCTCCCGACATCGCCGGTATCGATGATTGCCAGCACTGCATCGATTTGCTGTCCTACCACCCGGCCGGTCTGTCCTGCTTCGCGCTCGGCCAATGTCTCGCCGACGCATACGATCGGGGTCAATCCCGATTTCAGCGCGCGCAATGTCTTTTGCCCGACCAGTTCATTGCTTTCCGCATGGCAGGCGCGGCGCTCCGAGTGGCCGACAATCACATATCGGCAGCCAAAATCGCGCAGCATCGCGGCCGACACTTCGCCGGTATAGGCGCCGGATTCATGCGCGGATACATCCTGCCCGCCCCATGCAATGGCGCTGCCGGACAATTCGGTTTGGCATTGTGCCAAATACGGTGCGGGAGCGCAGACGGCCACATCGCAATCCGGCTCCCGCAGTTCTGCCTTGATGGCGGTCAGCAAGGCAGCGTTAGCGGCGATGCTGCCATTCATTTTCCAGTTACCGGCAATGAGTTTGCGACGCATGGGAGCAGAAGCCTGAAATCACAATAACCCGGCATTTTAGCGCGCCATGGCAGCGGCGGTCAAACTCGCAGGTTCAATAAGCGATGCGTGAACAATGCGTGCGGCAGAATATTCCAGACCTTTTTCTGGCTTTATCCCGCGCATGCAGCCAACCACGCGCATGAATCCGTTGTCGAATAGAGTCCGGCAAAAGGATTTAATTCAAAATTCTTGCAAGCAAATCAACGGGAAGGATGGCGCTTGAATAAATTGCTTAAAGTACTTTGAGCATGATTTTTCCTACATGCGTGCTGGCTTCCATCAGAGCATGCGCTTGCGCAGCCTGCTCGAGCGGAAAGGTCCGATAAATAACCGGTTTGATTTTGCCGGCTTCCAGCAAAGGCCATACATGTTGGCGCAGCTTGTCGGCGATGGCCGCCTTGAACATGACCGGGCGCGGGCGCAAGGTCGAACCGGTAATCGTCAAGCGCCGCCGCAAGACCTGCCCCAGGTCGACCGCCGCTTTTGCTCCGCCGAGCAAGGCAATTATCACCAGGCGCCCGTCATCGGCCAGACAATTGATTTCCCGTGCAACGTAGTCACCGCCCACCATGTCGAGGATTACGTCTGCGCCTTTGCCACCGGTCGCCTCTTTCACTTTCTCGAAAAAATCCTCGGTCCGGTAATTGATTGCAAGTTTGGCACCCAACTCCTCGCAAGCCCAGCATTTTTCATCCGAGCCGGCAGTTGCGAATACCGTGTGCCCGAGCGCCGTTGCCAACTGAATGGCGGTCACGCCGATACCGGAAGTGCCGCCCTGCACCAGCAAAGTTTCTGACCCGCTCAAGCGCGCCCGATCGAACAGGTTGCTCCATACGGTAAAAAAAGTTTCCGGCAGCGATGCCGCCTCGACCGCGCTCAGTCCCTTCGGCACTGGCAGACATTGCTTGACCGGCGCGGTGCAATATTCCGCGTAGCCGCCGCCCTGTACCAGCGCACAGACCATGTCGCCTTTTTTAAAAGGACTGCCGGTCAGATCTCCTTCGACAATTTGGCCCGCCACTTCCAGTCCGGGCAGATCGGATGCGCCCGGCGGCACCGGATAGTTGCCGGAGCGTTGCAATACGTCGGGCCGGTTCACGCCGGCCGCATGAACTTCGATCAGGAGTTCGCCGGACTTGAGCGCCGGTAACGGACGCTCGCAAATTTTCAATACATCCGCGGCGCCGGGCTGGGTAATTTCAATAGCTCGCATAACGATAATTTTTAAAAGAAAAATTCATTGTACGGGACACGGTGAAAAATGTTTCTCACCGTCGTTTTTTATTGGTATGGGACTGGTTCCGGCGTTGAAATCGGCGTAAAGCGACACCAATGCCATTAAAAAAACCGCCCTGGCTTTCGCCTCGGGCGGTTCTCGTTTCAGCGTAAACTAAAGCTGATACTGTTTTACTGCGCGTGCTGCGTCGGCTCGGCGCTGCCGGCTTCGGCTGCCGCAGCTTTCATCGACAGTTTCAGGCGGCCGCGATCGTCGGTTTCCAGCACTTTGACCCGTACCGCCTGGCCTTCCTTCAGATAATCCGCGACCGCATTGACGCGCTCGTTGGCGATCTGGCTGATATGCAGCAAGCCGTCCTTGCCCGGCATCACTTGCACGATAGCGCCGAAGTCGAGCAGCTTGAGCACGATACCGTCGTAGATCTTGCCGACTTCGACCGACGCCGTCAGTTCTTCGATACGACGCTTGGCTTCCTGGCCGGCGGCAGCATCGACCGACGCGATGGTGACCACGCCTTCATCGCTGATATCGATTTGGGTGCCGGTTTCTTCGGTCAGCGCGCGAATCACCGCCCCGCCCTTGCCGATTACGTCGCGGATTTTTTCCGGATTGATCTTGATCGTGATCAGGCGCGGCGCGAAGTTGGACAGCTCGGTCTTGCCATGCGGTACAGCTTCCTGCATCTTGCCGAGAATGTGCATGCGGCCTTCCTTGGCTTGCGCCAGCGCGACCTGCATGATTTCCTTGGTGATGCCCTGGATTTTGATATCCATCTGCAGCGCCGTGATGCCGTTGGCGGTGCCGGCCACCTTGAAATCCATGTCGCCCAGGTGATCTTCGTCACCGAGAATGTCGGACAGCACGGCAAACTTGCCGCCGTCCTTGATCAGGCCCATCGCGATGCCGGCAACATGCGCCTGCATCGGTACGCCCGCATCCATCAGAGCCAGGCAGCCGCCGCATACGGAAGCCATCGACGACGAGCCGTTGGACTCGGTAATTTCCGACACCAGGCGCACCGAGTAGCTAAACTCTTCCGGCGCAGGCAATGCTGCCTGCAGCGCGCGCTTGGCCAGGCGGCCGTGGCCGATTTCACGGCGCTTGGGCGTACCGACGCGACCGGTCTCGCCGGTGGCGAACGGAGGCATATTGTAATGAAGCATGAAGCGGTCGCTGTACTCGCCCATCAATGCATCGATTTTTTGCTCGTCACGTGCGGTACCAAGGGTGGCAACGACCAGAGCCTGCGTCTCGCCCCGCGTGAACAGTGCGGAACCGTGAGTGCGCGGCAGCACGCCGGTCCGGATCGAAATCGGACGCACGGTGCGCGTATCGCGGCCATCGATGCGCGGTTCGCCGTCGAGAATCTGCGAGCGGACGATCCTGGCTTCCAGCTCGAACAGGATATTGCCGACTTCGGCGGCATCCGGAGCAGCCCCGCCAGCCGATGCGGCCTCGGCAGCCAGTGCGACATTGACCTCCACGATCGCGTCCTTGAGCTTGGCGGTACGCGCCTGCTTGTCCTTGGTTTGGTACGCCTGGCGCAATTTTTCCTCGCCAAAATGCGTAACCCGCGCAATCAGCGCGTCGTTCTTCGGTGCCGGGCTCCATTCCACTTCCGGCTTGCCGCCATCGCGCACCAGATCGTGAATCGCATCGATGACCGCCTTCATTTGTTCATGGCCGTACACGACTGCGCCAAGCATGATTTCTTCGGACAATTGCTTCGCTTCCGATTCGACCATCAACACGGCGATCTCGGTACCTGCAACCACGAGATCCAGATCGGACTGGGCGAGTTGCGACACGGTCGGATTGAGCACGTACTGGCCATCGATGTAACCTACGCGCGCGGCGCCGACCGGACCGTTGAACGGGATGCCGGCTACGCTGAGCGCAGCCGAAGCGCCGATCATTGCGGCAATGTCGGGATCGATTTCAGGATTGACGGACAATACATGGATGATGATTTGCACTTCATTCAGATAGCCCTCCGGGAACAGCGGACGCATCGGCCGGTCGATCAGGCGCGACGTCAGCGTCTCTTTCTCGGATGGACGGCCTTCACGTTTGAAGAAGCCTCCCGGAATGCGGCCGGCGGCATAGCTTTTCTCGACATAATCGACAGTCAACGGAAAAAAATCCTGGCCCGGCTTGGCATCCTTGCGCGCGACGACGGTAGCGAGCACAACGGTATCTTCAATCGACACCAGCACGGAGCCGGAGGCCTGGCGAGCGATCTCGCCGGTTTCCAGCGTCACTTGATGCTGGCCGTACTGGAAGGTCTTGGTAACTTTATTAAACACGGTGTTTCCTTTCTAATTTTGCCGACAGATTTCCAGGCGCTGTCGTTCACCTCACCACAGATGGCAATGTCACGAATGACGTGCCACCTTATTACTTGACTGCGTATGCGTTCAGCGCACACAGTGCAAAAAGGCAAAATGCCCGCATCAGTAAACTGACGCAGGCATTACGCTATAAAACCCGGATAGGATAGTGCAACGAGATTACTTGCGCAGACCGAGTTTTTCAATCAATGCACGATAACGGTTCGCGTCTTTCCCCTTGAGGTACGAGAGCAGGCTTTTACGACGGTTGACCATCATGATCAAGCCGCGGCGGGAGTGGTGATCCTTGACGTGAGCCTTGAAGTGGTCGTTGAGTTCATTGATACGGGCGGTCAGCAATGCGACTTGCACCTCGGGGGAACCTGTATCGTTTTGGGCGCGCGCATTATCTGCAATAATGGCCGCCTTGCTGCTTTTTTCTACTGACATGATTACCTTTCACATGCGGTGCACAGAGTCGCAACCCCACACACCGTGAACAAACAATTAAAATTAAAAAACAGGTCAAACTGGCTAAACGCGCAGTATAACGGATATATCATGATGATTCAAACACTTAGCGCGATTTTAAATGTTTTAGGGAGAAGATTCCATGAAACAGTCCTTGCATGCACTATTAGCCGCCCTTTTGACGACTCTTGCGGCCTGTGCAACTTTCGGATTCGCGTCGGTCAATCCGGGTGACTCCGAAGCGGATGTGGTAGCCAAACTAGGCCCGCCCACTCATCGTTATCAGGATGGCAAAGACCATTTGCTGGAGTATATGAATGGTCCGTTCGGTCAAACCACGTATATGGCGCGTATCGGGCCGGAGGGCAGACTTATTTCCTATGAACAAGTTTTAACAACACAAAAATTTGGCACCCTGCCCGTCGGGCAGGCGACCAAGGAGGATGTGCTGCGTACCGTCGGCGCGCCCAGCGAGACAATTTATCTGACACTCTCCCAGCTGGAAGTATGGTCTTACCCGTACAGGGAGAGCGACGTATGGGATTCGGTGATGAGCATTCATTTCGATAACGGCGGCATCGTGCGCAGATTGCAAAATGGCCCGGATCCGCGGCGCGATCCGGATTCGCGCTGGCCGTTTGCCTTTAGGCGCAGGTAAGCAGGCACTTCAGCCGGCACCGATTGCAAGCTCTTGAAATAGCGATTTGACACCTTATTTATCCGCCTGGGAGCGACGCTCCACTATTTTTTACAGGAGGAAATAATGAATCTGGTTCTACGTAATCGCGATGGTTTCCCTATTCCTTTTTCCTTGCGGCCCGCTGCGTTCGACAGGCCGATTGAGCGCCTGATAGACAGCATGTTCGAAGATTTCCTTGCGCCTGCATCGGCGCAGGATGCGCTCGTGTCCGCCCCCCGGATAAACGTGGCCGAAACGGATAATGCATATGAAGTGGAAGCCGAATTGCCGGGCGCGGCAAAAGAAGATGTGAAAATTGCCATCGACAAGCAGCGCGTATCGATCGAAGCCGAGGTCAAACGCGACTCGGAACGCAAGGAAGGAGAAACAGTCATCCATGCCGAGCGCGTCGTCAGAAAATTCGTGCGCAGTTTTACGCTGGCCACCGAAGTCGATGACACACGTGCGGCAGCGAAACTGGAAAACGGCGTGCTCAAGCTGACGCTGCCGAAAAAGGAACGAGCGCAGCCCAGGCAGATCACGATTCAATAATCGGATTGCCGCGACAAAAAGGCCGTGCCCGGGGCACGGCCTTTTTATTGAGTCGGACGCGGGATTGATGCGCAGCGGGCCGCATCGAAACTACAGTTGCGGATTGAGTTTCTCTGCCTTCGAATGCAGCTTGTTCAGCGCAGACAAGTACGCCTTGGCGGATGCAACGACGATATCCAGATCGGCCCCGACACCGTTGACAATGCGGCCTGCTTTTGACAGGCGCATGGTCACTTCGCCCTGCGACTGGGTCCCGGTGGTGATTGCATTAACCGAGAACAGCAACAGTTCGGCGCCGCTCGCGGTTTTCGATTCGATCGCATTGACGATTGCGTCGACCGGACCGTTGCCCTGCCCTTCGCATGCGGACTCCTTTCCCTCTATTGAAAACACCACTTTTGCCGTGGGTTTTCCGCCGGTTTCGGAATGCTGCGACAACGATACGAAGCGGTAGTATTCATTGTCATGCGAATGCTGCTCGTCCGATACCAGCGCCATGATGTCTTCATCGAAGATATCCGACTTGCGATCGGCCAGTTCCTTGAAACGGACGAACGCGGCGTTGACTTCGGTTTCGGAGTCCAGCGCGATGCCGAGCTCTTCCAGCCGCTGTTTGAATGCGTTGCGGCCTGACAATTTGCCCAGCACAATCTTGTTGGCGGCCCAGCCCACATCTTCCGCGCGCATGATTTCGTATGTGTCGCGCGCTTTCAATACACCGTCCTGATGGATGCCGGATGCATGGGCGAATGCGTTGGCACCGACCACCGCCTTGTTCGGTTGCACGGCGAAACCGGTAATCTGCGACACCAGCTTGGAGGTCGGAACGATTTGCGTCGAATCGATCGCAATATCCAGATTGAAGTGATCCTTCCGCGTGCGCACCGCCATCACGATTTCCTCCAGCGCGGTATTGCCGGCACGCTCTCCCAAACCATTGATGGTGCATTCGACTTGGCGCGCACCGCCGATCATCACCCCGGCCAATGAATTGGCGACTGCCATGCCAAGATCGTTATGGCAATGCACCGACCAGACCGCCTTGTCGGAATTGGGAACGCGCTCGCGCAAGGTTTTAAGCATATTGCCGTACAGATCGGGTACGCCATAGCCCACGGTATCGGCAAAATTGATCGTGGTCGCGCCTTCCGCAATCACGGCCTCGATCACGCGGCACAAAAAATCCATGTTGGAACGGCTGCCGTCTTCCGGACTGAACTCGATGTCGTCGGTGAACTGGCGGGCAAATCGGACCGCCTGCCTGGCTTGCTCGAATACCTGGTCCGGCGTCATGCGCAACTTCTTTTCCATATGCAGCGGCGAGGTCGCGATGAAGGTGTGGATACGCTTGCGTGCTGCCGGTGCGAGCGCTTCGGCGGCACGCGAGATGTCGCGATCGTTGGCACGCGACAACGAACAAACGGTGGAGTCCTTGATCAGGCCGGCGATCGCTTTGATAGCTTCGAAATCTCCCTGAGACGAAGCCGCAAAACCCGCTTCGATCACATCCACTTTCAGGCGCTCCAGTTGCTTGGCGATACGGATTTTTTCATCCTTGGTCATCGACGCGCCCGGAGACTGCTCGCCGTCCCGCAACGTGGTATCGAATATGATCAGCTTGTTTGATGAATTGCCAGCCATGCTGCGCTCCTTAAAAGTTCTGTGAATGTGTTATTGCCGAATGGACTTTTAGCTGCCCTTGCCAACCTCGGCAGGAGCCTGCGACTACACAAATTGTGGGGATATGGGATTTTGCGCGTTAGCGCAGTAGCAAAAGCGATAGCAGCAGGCTTGGCAACAGGCTGCTGAGCAAAGCGGGTACGGAGAAGTGAAATTCGCGTGACATGCAAAAACTATAATCGGAATTCTGAAAAAGTGCAACTTTTTGATGAATGATCGAAATTTCTCCCTGTTTGCACACAAAGCGCCTACATCAGACGCCGGTGATGCGGCAGTTCAGACCGCAGAGGCAAAACAAATCCGCATCAGTCCTTGTCACCCACCGGTTCGGTCTCTGTTTGAATAATGCTCACCGGCTTGCCCTTGAACAAGCGCCAGAAATAAACGCCATATCCGGACAGGCCGTACAGCACGAATAAACCGAACAGCACTTTAGGCGGATCGCTCGACACGGCAACGAATATCAGGACGATCAGGAATACTGCAATGAACGGAACCGACTTGCGAAAATTGACATCCTTGAAACTGTAAAACGGCACATTCGTGACCATGGTCAGACCTGCATACAAAGTGATGATCCATGCAGCCCAAGTCAGGTCGCTGCCTAGCACATTCAAATCGGTCATCAGCCAGACAAAGCCGGCGACCAATGCAGCAGCCGCCGGGCTGGGCAAACCCTGGAAATAACGCTTGTCGACCACGGTGATGTTGGTATTGAAACGTGCCAGACGCAGCGCCGCGCCGGCACAATAAACGAACGCAGCCAGCCAGCCCCACTTGCCCAATCCGCGCAGCGACCACTCGTAGACAACCAGCGCGGGCGCGGCACCGAACGACACCATGTCGGCGAGGCTGTCGTACTGCGCGCCGAATTCGCTTTGCGTATTGGTCAGCCGCGCCACGCGGCCGTCGATCGAATCGAGCACCATCGCGGCAAATATCGCGATCGATGCCAGATCGAATTTCAGGTTCATCGCCATCACGATCGCAAAAAAACCGCAAAACAGCCCCGCCGTCGTAAAGGCATTCGGCAGCAGATAAATGCCCCGTCGACCCAGACTGGGGCGAACCGGCTCGCCTTCGAGATGCGAACGGCGCCAGCTATGCTTGTATGGACGCGACGCTTTTGGAAATTGCGCCGCCTTCTTGGCTTTGCGACGGTTGAAGATTGCCATATCGATCCCGGTTCAAGAAGCTGCAGACAGCGAATGAGATATCAGAATTCGGCCAGGATCGTTTCGGTCGCGTAAACCTTGTCGCCGACCGTGACCTTGGGTACTGCCGTCAGCGGCAAATAGACATCGACACGCGAGCCGAAACGGATGAAGCCGTAGCGCTGCCCCCGTTTAAGGAAATCACCGGGTTTTACATAGCAAAGGATACGGCGCGCGATCAGGCCCGCGACCTGTACGCAGGTCACGATCTGTCCGTTGGTTGCGGCGATGACCAGCGCATTGCGTTCATTCTCGATGGAAGCCTTGTCAAGGTCGGCATTGACGAACTTGCCGGGGAAATACTGGATTTTTTCAATCCTGCCATCCACCGGTGCGCGATTGGAATGGACATTGAACACATTCATGAAGACGCTGATTTTGATCGCTTCGCGGCCGGCATAAGGGTCTTGCGTTTTTTCCACCACCACGATGCGGCCATCCGCAGGGGAAAGCACTGCGTTTGGATCTTGCGGAACCACACGTGGCGGGTCGCGGAAAAATTGCAGCACGAACAGCGCAATAATCCAGAATGGGATCGACCACGCGGCCGAAAAAAAAGTAACCAATATTGCAATTGCTACGGCGATGCCTACAAAAGGCCAGCCCTCGCGGGCGATGATGGGATGCGGATAATTGTTCAATGTCGTTCCGGCAATTATTGTTGTTGATCGATGTGTCAATGAAACAGGAAAGAAACAGGAAAGCGTCGCTATTCTAGACGAGTGGCGCTCAAATGTAATCCCCCGGCGCAGCGCAGCCAGACGGGGCAAGTCTGATCACTTTTGCGCTTCGTCGATCATTTTCCTCTGATCTTCCGCCTGTTGCTGTAGTTGTCCTTCCACTGCCTTCGCCTTGTTCAGCGCCTCCCGCTGCGTTTTGAGCAAATCGGGCGGCGGCCCGTCGGGCTGACATCCCAGCAAGGCTATGCCAAGAAATCCTACCGTCATTTTCAGTTTTAATGTCATCGCTGCACCGCTTTCATTTGAATTTTATTTTGCCCACTGCGCGCATCTGCAAGGTCGTCTCGCCCGGTTCGAAACTCGGTTCTTCGATCGGTGCGGCTTCCTGCATCTTGGCGGACATCATTACAGGAGCCGACGCGCCTTGCTGTGGAACGTAAGCGCCCGAACCCTCGAAGTCTACCGTATCCAGCACCGCATCCGATACATTGCGCCCCATCGATTTCGCCACCGAGGCAATGCGCTCGGTTAAATTATTGTAGGTAGCCTCGATGCGCTTCTGGTCCAGTTTCCTGCTGGTTGCTTCGGACAATCCGAAATACAGACCGTGGAGGGCCAGGATTCGCTGGACCGCAGCCACTGTCTGAGGCAGACCGTTCAGGTTCGTCGTAGTCACTTCCAGGTACTGGCCGACACGCCAGCTCACAGGTTGTCTCGCCTTGTTGTTTTGGCGCTGCTGATCTTCGGGGTAAACCGGATAAGTGTAGTAGCCACGCGTCTTGAGCGTTGCCTGCGGATCTTGCCGCTTGACGATATCGGTCCCCTGCTTCATTTTCTGGTTGACGCGCAAGGCAGCGGCAGCTTTGTCTTTGTCCTGCTCTTCGATCATCAGCGTGACATGGGCTTCGTCATTGACATGCCTGACTTCGCCAAAAGCCGGCACGACGACCAGCGTACCGTTGGTCTGCAGCGCCGCTTGCGCTTGCGCCCGCATGCCGGCGCTCAGCAAAACCAACGCCAGGCATATTCCCAGTCTGGACATGATATCTCTCCATGAAAAAAGGGGCAGTATGCCCCTTTATATTGCCAAGCCAAAAAAAATTCCAGTAATCAACTATTGGATTGATTGCCATCACTTTGGTTCTTGTGCGACGGGCCATCAATCGGCACTTAAGGGTATTTTTGTAAACATGAAAAACCGTATCATCCCCACCTTCGCACCCATATCCGGGTGTCTCGATAGACGGGGATGACAATCAGTTTAGAAGTACCTTAGTTCTTCGATTGATCGACCAGCTTGTTTTTTGCGATCCAGGGCATCATTGCGCGCAATTTGCTGCCGACTTCTTCAATCTGATGTTCGGCGGTCAGGCGGCGGCGGGAAATCAAAGTCGGTGCGCCGGCCCTGTTTTCAAGGATGAAGCTCTTTGCGTATTCGCCGTTCTGGATGTCTTTCAGGCATTGGCGCATCGCGTTTTTGGTTTCTTCGGTCACTATGCGCGGGCCGGTCACATATTCGCCATATTCGGCGTTGTTCGAGATCGAATAGTTCATGTTGGCAATGCCGCCTTCGTAAATCAGATCGACGATCAGCTTGAGCTCATGCAGGCACTCGAAGTATGCCATCTCGGGCGCATAGCCGGCTTCCACCAAGGTTTCAAAACCGGCCTTGATCAATTCGACGGTGCCGCCGCACAATACCGTTTGTTCACCGAACAGATCGGTTTCGGTTTCTTCCCGGAAGTTGGTTTCAATGATGCCGGCGCGGCCTCCACCGTTTGCCATCGCATATGACAACGCGATATCGCGCGCGATGCCGGATTTGTCCTGGTAAACGGCGACCAGATGCGGCACGCCGCCGCCCTGGGTATAAGTCGAACGCACCGTGTGGCCCGGCGCTTTCGGCGCAATCATGATCACGTCGAGATCGGCACGCGGCACGACCTGGCCGTAATGCACGTTGAAGCCGTGCGCGAATGCGAGGACGGCGCCTTGCTTGGCATGCGGCGCAACGTTTTCATTGTAGACCTGGGCGATATTCTCGTCCGGCAAAAGAATCATGATCACGTCGGCTGCCTTGACGGCTTCATTGACTTCGGCCACGTTCAGTCCGGCATTTTTTACCTTGTTCCATGACGCGCCGCCTTTGCGCAGGCCGACCGTAACCTTGCAGCCGGAGTCGTTCAGATTTTGCGCATGTGCGTGACCTTGCGAGCCGTAACCGATGATGGCGACATTCTTGCCTTTGATGAGCGACAGATCGCAGTCTTTATCGTAAAAAACTTTCATGTTCTTCCTAAATAAAATTATTGCTGGACAAAGAATCTTATACATTGCGGGACAGAGTTTGCGAGGCGCCGCAGCGCGCCGAGTTACTCTGTCCTCAACATATTAAAAAATTGCGGGACGGAGTTTGTAAGGCGCCGCAGCGCGCCGAGCTACTCTGTCCCCAACATTACAAAAAACAGTACAACAATTAATAAAAAAGCAGTGTAACAAGTCAAACCTTGAGAATGCGTTCGCCGCGGCCGATACCGGAACCTCCGGTGCGGACGGTTTCCAGGATCGCGGTCCGATCGATTGAATCGATGAACGCATCGAGCTTGGTTTTATTACCCGTCAGTTCGATCGTGTAAGTCTTCTCGGTGACATCGATGATGCGGCCGCGGAAAATATCTGCGGTACGCTTCATCTCTTCACGCTCCTTGCCGACCGCACGCACTTTGATCAGCATCAGTTCACGCTCGATGTGCGCGCCCTCGGTCAGATCGACCACCTTGACGACTTCAATCAGGCGATTCAGATGCTTGGTGATCTGTTCGATCACGTCATCCGAACCGGAGGTCACGATCGTCATGCGCGACAAGGTCGCATCTTCAGTCGGGGCGACGGTTAAAGTTTCGATATTGTAACCGCGCGCCGAGAACAGGCCCACTACGCGCGACAATGCGCCCGCTTCATTTTCCAGCAAAACAGAAACGATATGTCGCATGGTTACAGATCCTCCGAACCCAGAAGCATTTCGGTCAAACCTTTTCCGGCCTTGACCATGGGCCAGACGTTTTCGGTTTGATCCGTGATGAAATTCATGAATACCAGCCTGTCTTTCATCGCGAACGCTTCTTTCAGCGCGCCATCGACGTCTCTCGGATTTTCAATCTTCATGCCGACATGGCCGAAGGATTCCGCCAACTTGTTGAAGTCAGGCAGCGAATCCATATACGATTCGGAATAACGTGAACCGTAATCGATCTGCTGCCACTGGCGAACCATGCCGAGGAAACGGTTGTTCAACAGGATGATCTTCGGCGTCAGGTGGTATTGCTTGCAAGTCGCGAGTTCCTGGATGCACATCTGGATCGATGCTTCGCCGGTGATGCACGCCACCGTTGCATCGGGATTGGCCATCTGTACGCCCATCGCATACGGCAAGCCGACCCCCATCGTGCCCAAGCCGCCGGAATTGATCCAGCGGCGCGGCTTGTCGAACCGGTAGTACTGGGCTGCCCACATCTGGTGCTGGCCGACGTCGGAGGTGATGAAGGCATCGCCTTTCGTGACTTCCCAGACTTTTTCAACCACCGATTGCGGTTTGATGACTTCCTTCGAGCTCGGGTATTTCAGGCATTCACGCTCGCGCCACTGATTGATCTGTTTCCACCAGTTGGCAAGCGCAGCGTCATTCGCCCTGGCCGGGGCGGCCGCTTCGATGGCATCGAGCTGCGACAGCAACTCCTGCAGCACGTCTTTGACGTTGCCCACGATCGGGATATCGACTTTCACGCGCTTCGAAATCGACGACGGGTCGATGTCGATATGGATGATCTTGCGCGGGCGCGACGCGAAATGCTTCGGATCGCCGATCACGCGGTCGTCGAAACGCGCACCGATCGCAATCAATACATCCGAATGCTGCATAGCCATATTGGCTTCGTATGTACCATGCATGCCGGGCATGCCGACGAACTTGTCGCTCGACGCCCTATAGGCGCCCAATCCCATCAGGGTATTGGTACAGGGGAAGCCGAGCTTGTCGACCAGCTTGTTCAATTCGGGCGCCGCATTGGCCAGGATGACACCGCCGCCGGTGTAGATCATCGGGCGTTCGGCCTGCAGCAGCAATTGCACTGCCTTGCGAATCTGGCCGGCATGACCTTTATCCACCGGCTTGTAAGAGCGCATATCGAGTTCTTTCGGATACTCGTAAACGCACTTGTGCATGGTGATGTCTTTGGGAATATCGACCAGGACCGGGCCGGGACGTCCGGTGGTGGCGATATAGAATGCCTTTTTCATCGTCAGCGCCAGGTCCTTGACATCCTTGACCAGGAAGTTGTGCTTGACGCACGGCCGGGTGATACCGACCGTATCGCATTCCTGGAACGCATCCTGTCCGATTGCGTGGGACGGCACCTGGCCCGAAATGACTACGATCGGGATCGAGTCCATGTACGCCGTAGCCAGGCCGGTAACCGCATTGGTGACACCGGGACCGGAGGTTACAAGGGCGACGCCGACCTTGTGCGAACTGCGCGAATAGGCATCGGCTGCATGCACCGCGGCCTGTTCGTGGCGCACCAGGATATGCTGGAATTTTTCCTGATTGAAGATGGCGTCGTAAATATAAAGCACTGCGCCGCCGGGATAACCGAACACATGTTCGACGCCTTCTTCGGCCAGACAGCGCACGACAATTTCCGCGCCTGTGATTTCGATACTCATACTACGTTCCTTTCAAGGTCCATTGGAGATTGATCGGATGCTCTCTCCTGCGGAATCGCGCGGTACGGACAGGTCTGAGGCTTCCCTTTTTGTGCGGTCACGCCACGTCGGCACGCATCTCTTGATGCGATTCAAAATGGCGCTAAACGCGACTCGTTCAGCCAAAATTCTGAGGCACTACTGCGAATTCCTCACGCTTGTGGCGTGGGTTAGAGCAAACAGCTTTCAAATGAAGCACGTCTTGTCGGCAAGCGGCATCATGCGTCGCGCGCGAAAGACCATGGGCACCCTTCGAGTTGCGAAGGAACCTAATACGTTAATAGGTTGCACAATTTTGGTCAAGTCAAATTCTGCTGAATTCTTCTGAAATCAGGCATTTTGAGCAAAAAATCATGCACAAACCGGACCTTTTTTGCTAGCATGCGCACAGCTTGGGACGCCGATGACCAATATAGGACACCGATGACCGATACCATTACCCTGCGCGCACCCTGCGCATCATAAGCAAAAAAGAAATACGCGCTGCATCGAATGGCAACTGACAAAGAACTTTCCGATTTCCTCGAGAATGTAGAACGCCGCGCATTCAAACAAGCTGTCTATGCGGTTCGCAAGGACGAAGCGGCGCTCGATGTCGTCCAGGATGCGATGATCAAGCTGGCTGAAAAATATGGCGATAAGCCTGCGGCAGAGCTGCCTTTGCTGTTTCAGCGCATATTGCAGAATACGATCCACGATTACTTCCGGCGTGAAAAGGTGCGCAACACCTGGGTCAGCCTCTTTTCGGGGCTGGGCGGCAACGCGGAAGATCACGAAGATTTCGATTTGCTGGAAACTTACGAGGCGGAAGAAGGGTCCCAAGCCTCGGAGTCCAGCGAAGACAAGGTCGCACGCGACCAGATTCTTGCCGCGATAGAGGAGGAAATACAAAAACTCCCGACGCGTCAACGGGAAGCGTTCCTGATGCGTTATTGGCAGGATATGGATGTGGCCGAAACGGCTGCAGCAATGGGATGCTCCGAGGGGAGCGTGAAAACACACTGTTCACGCGCAACACGTGCACTGGCCCAAGCCCTGAGAGCCAAAGGAATCAGCTTATGAACGCCAAACAACTTAATTTCGCCTACAAAGTGCGTCACGCGCTTAACGAAAATCTGGACAACTTGCCTGAATCGACTACCGAACGGCTTGCTTCTGCACGTAAAACGGCATTATCTCGCAAGAAAAAAGATTCACCGCTGGAGCTTCGCGCTTTCAGGCCCGCCTATGCTGGGCAAATTGGCAACTTTTTCAGCGAGCCTCTGTCCTGGATCAGCCGTATCAGCCTGGCCGTACCTGTTATCGTTCTAGCGGCAGGCCTGATCGGCATTTATCAAGTCGAACAGCAACAGCGCCTTAGCGACATTGCCGAGATCGATACACTTGTCCTGGCTGACGAATTGCCGCTGTCGGCATATGTGGATCATGGCTTCAATGCTTACCTCGCCAGACGGGGAGAGTAAGCGTGTCAGGCATTTCCGCTAACGGCGTCGCCCGTCTTGCCTGGGCAACGTCGGTTCTGGCGTCGGTCGCAGCCGGCGTGACGGTTTACATTGCCGCCAGTGCGGCAATCGCCGGCAGTGCCTCCGGCGCGCCGCCGGCCATGAATCCGGGCGCTGTCGCGCCGCCATCCGCAGCTGCCGGCAAAAATCCGGCGAAACCGGCGTCCGGCCTGCCCGCGAAACCATTGTGGGCCGAATTGACTCCGGCACAACAACAAGCGCTGACACCGATGGCTTCCGAATGGGACAAATTTAATGCGACCCAAAAGAAAAAATGGCTCGCCATCAGCAGCAAGTTCGCGTCCCTGAAGCCTGACCAGCAGCTTCGCTTGCAAAACCGCATGCGCGACTGGGCCAAACTGACGCCGGAACAACGGCGCGTGGCTCGTGAAAGCTATTCTCGCGCCAAAAAGCTCAATCCAAGTGAAAAAACTGCCGAATGGCAGCAATATCAGCAACTGTCCGAAGAACAGAAAAAGAAATTGGCGGCGGATGCTGCAAGTAAAAAGCGGGTAGCCAACCTTCCCCCGGCTTCCCAAACCAAGGGCAAGGTAACACCACCGCCTAAATTGGCACACAAATCCCGGCCGGAACAGCCGAACGCTGCATTTCCTTCGGGCATCGTACCGGCCGCGAGCCAATTTCCAGCGCAGCCTTCGCCGCCGCCTCCAATTAAATAATTGCGGCCGTTGAACAATATCGCAACACCCACCCTGAAAAGTCGTCTTGCCAGCATGGTGTATGAGGCCATGCTGCTGTTCGGCGTTCTTTTCATTGCAGGCTGGCTATTTTCCACGTTGTTGCAGCAACGTCATGCCTTGTACTTGCGCGGCGCGCTGCAAGACTGGTTGTTTTTGGTGCTTGGCATCTATTTCGCATGGTTCTGGACTCACGGCGGACAAACGCTTGCGATGAAAACCTGGCGCATCCGTCTGGTGGCGGCCGATGGTCGGCCGGTAAACATCTGGCGCGCCATGGCCAGATATTTATTGGCTTGGCTATGGTTTTTGCCCGGCTTGGCGCTGGCCTGGCTGCTTGGCGCCAAAACCTGGATGCTGGTGCTGACCCCTCTTGCCAACATGGCATTGTGGGCGCTCACCGTTTATCTCGATCCGAATCGTCAATTCTTGCATGACCGGTTAGCCGGCACGCGGCTGAGGGCCGTTACGGATACTGCGTCAAAAGCACGGCCGGACGCCCGCTCATCCTAGACAATTTGACAGCTCGGCAATGTCTCATTTCGCTGTGTTTCCGTATTGAAATAGCGCAATCTAAAGCGTTGCACTTCGGCAAAAAGCCCGTCAAAATACAATTAGAATAAATCCTGAAAGACGAATTTATTGGCTATTTATTGCGCCTAGTTCAGATTCGCTACCGATCCGTACGTCAAGCGGTTCCCGGCGACTAGAATCCGACCGAAAGAAGTGTGAGCTCTACACTCCCGTTGGTCGGCGGTGCACTCCCGTTGGTCGGCGGTGCACTCCCGTTGGTCGCAGCAGGGAGTGTGGCCGAAGAGAATGCAACGCCAACGCTACCGTCGCCGGACCCAGGATGGACTGGGGCAACCAGATTCGATACAAAATAGGCCGGACAAATGAGAGTAAGAATTCTAGGCTGCAGCGGCGGAATTGGCGGAGGGCAGATGCGCACGACTTCGATGCTGGTCGATGCAGACATCCTTATCGATGCCGGTACGGGAGTCGGCGATCTGACTATTGCTGAACTGGCCCTGATCGATCATGTGTTCATTACCCACTCGCATCTGGACCATATCGCCTATCTGCCGTTCATCCTCGATACCGTGGGAGACATGCGCAACAAGCCGCTGACGATGTACGCAACGCAAGCGACCCAGGAAATCATCAGGGCCCATATCTTCAACTGGACGATCTGGCCCGACTTCAGTGAAATTCCGAATGCAGACAGTCCCTACCTGCGTTTTCGCACGATCGGACTGACAGAAAACGTCCAGCTCAACGGACGCAGGATTACTGCGCTGCCGGCCAGGCATACCGTGCCCGCAGTCGGCTACCATCTCGACAGCGGCACGGCCAGCCTGGTATTCACAGGCGATACCACAAGCAACGACGATCTGTGGAAGGAAGTGAACAAGATTGGCAACCTGCGCTATCTGATCATCGAAACCGCCTTCTCCAACAGCCAGCGGCAACTTGCGGTGGTCTCGAAGCATCTCTGCCCCAGCCTGCTAGGCGAGGAGCTTCAAAAGCTGCAGGGCAATCCGGAAATATTCATTACGCATTTAAAGCCGGGCCAGATCGAACTCACCATGCTCGAAATCGAAGAAAATATCGGCACGCACAAACCGCGCATGCTGCAGAACAATCAGATTTTTGAGTTTTAAAGCCATCGGGGTAGGATGTGCCAGATCGTTCAGCGCCTGGCCGCGATTTGCAGCCGCCATGGCCGGCAATCGCTACGGAAAATAAACAAGCAAAATGACAAGGGCCGCGTCGGCCTGCGCGAATTGATGGACGGCTCGGCAAGGTCGAGCAACTTTGGCAAGAGCATGTGCGCGTAGCGCACTTTGTTGCTGCTGTATTGAAAGAAAGCACGCTTGCTCTCAGGATGGATGGCATCGACAAGGTGCTTTCCGGCGCTACCGATATCAATCAGGTGCGTGATGTTTGCATTAATTAAAGGGGAATCGCAATGGATACAGTAGATGATCTTTTGCGCCGTTTTGAGCGGCTCAACGAAATCGGTGCCGCGCTCTCGACTGAAAGAGATATCAGCCGGCTGCTGGAAAAAATCCTGCTTGCCGCGAAAAGAATTACCCACGCCGACGGCGGCACGCTCTACTTGATGGCGGCGGATGAGACTGCCCTGCAATTTGAAATCGTCAGAAACGATAGCCTGAACATAGCCCTCGGCGGCACCTCCGGCAAGCCCGTCCCGTTCGCGGCGTTGCCCCTGGCTACAGCGGATGGACGGCAGAACAATTCCATGGTTGCGGCTTACTGTGCAATCCATCAGAAGACGGTGAACATTCCCGATGCATATGCGGCCGAGGGTTTCGATTTCTCCGGGACCCGCGCATTCGATGAGAGTACCGGTTATCGTTCGACATCGTTTCTCACCGTACCGATGAAGAACCACGAAGGCGAGATCATCGGCGTGCTGCAGTTGATCAATGCGCTCGATCCGGATTCCAGCCGGGTGGTATCGTTCTCGGCAGCCGCGCAGCGACTGGTCGAGTCGCTTGCCTCGCAAGCCGCGATCGCTCTTTCCAACCGCCAGTTGATCCTGCAGCAGGAAGAGCTGTTCGAGTCTTTCATCGGCATGATCAATTTTGCCATTGACGACAAGTCGCCTTATACCGGCGGACATTGCCAGCGCGTGCCGATGCTCACGATGATGCTGGCCGACGCGGTGGAAGAAACCACGGACGGGCCGTTCGCGTCATTCACGATGAGCGACCAGGATCGTTACGAATTGAAGATCGCCGGATTGCTGCACGATTGCGGCAAGATCACGACGCCGGTACACGTAGTCGACAAGGCGACCAAGCTGCAGACGATTTTCGACCGCATCGAGTTGGTGGATACCCGCTTCGAAGTGTTGAAACGCGATGCCGAGATCGCGATGCTCAAGGCCAGGCTGGCATTGCGCGAAACGCCGGCTTCCGCCGCCGACATCGCGCTGGAACAAAAATTTTCCGAACAGCTTGCAAAGATCAATGAAGAGCGCGAATTTCTGCGCAACGCGAACATCGGCGTCGAGGCAATGCGCGCAGAGGATCAGCAGGCGGTGCGCGATATCGGCACGCGGCACCGATGGCTTAATGCACAAGGCGAAATGGTGAATTTCCTCACCGATGACGAAATGGAAAATCTCACTGTGCGCTCCGGCACGCTGACCAAAGCGGAGCGAGAAATCATCAACAACCACATAGTGGTCACCATCAGGATGCTAGAAAGCCTGCCCTGGGGCAAGCACTTGAAACGCGTACCCGAATATGCGGGCGGCCACCATGAACGGATGGATGGCAAAGGCTATCCGCGCGGCCTCACGCGCGATGAAATGTCGATCCAGGCCCGCATCATGGGCATTGCAGATATCTTCGAGGCGCTCACCGCCAAGGATCGCCCCTACAAGCAGGGGAAAACGCTGTCAGAGTCGTTGCATATTCTCGGTAAACGCAATCTCAACGGACACATCGATCCGGACCTGTTCGACGTCTTCGTTCGCAGAAAGGTTTATCTCAAGTATGCGCTGAAATTTCTGGATCCCGAGCAAATCGACGAAGTGGACGAGTCGAAAATCCC
>DASYKE010000217.1:0-15173 GCA_035995725.1 Burkholderiaceae bacterium
ATGATCTTCGACCAGTAAAATGCGCATGATTCAAAAAACGACAAAAATGAAAGGAAGTTGAAAGCGGAGCGAGCATATGTTACGCCTACACAATAATAACGAAAGGGGAAAATTATCATGAACCGCTTTCTTTTTTCATCATACCCACATTCGACGTATTTACAAAAGCACAAGACAGGTCCGTGCAGGACAAGATTATCATCGTCCAGCCAGTCGAGTTATCGGGGAAGGCGCGCTTGCCTATTTCAACTGAATCATGCTGAAATGCATGGCCAATCCGCCGCCGTTGTCGTATTCCATATTGGAAGGATTCGTCGGCGCCAAACTGCTGAGAAGCCTTCTTCGCCATGGCCATACGATGAAAAGACCGAACAATATGGTTGGCAGGTTGGGATGCAGCCCAATGCAGCTGCCGATGAAAGCGAATTGAAAGGCGGCCACAACTATAATGCGCCCTCCCTTTAAGGAGACGTCTGGAAACATGCGGATTACGATCGGTCAAGCGATGAAAGCATTGATGGCGAGCCTATTGGTCACCAGCTTGACAGCTAATGTTTGCCTGGCCGCATCAGGTGAATGCATCGTGCCGTCCAAGCCGGGCGGCGGCTTCGACTTGACGTGCAAGCTGGCGCACAAAGGACTGCAGGCCTCCAGCCATAAAGCGCAAAAGACTGACGCGCTGCGCATCAGCTATCTGCCTGGCGGCATCGGCGCTGTGACGTGGAGCATGGTGGTATCGCAGCGGCGGGCCGAACCGGATACGTTGATTGCCTTCTCGGGAGGATCGCTGCTCAATGTCGCGCTCGGCAAGTTCGGCAGAACATCCACTGCCGATGTGCGGTGGGTAGCGGCGATCGGCACCGATTACGGCATGGTTGCGGTACGCGCCGATTCGCCCTACAAGACGTTGCGCGACCTGGTCGATGCGCTCAAGCGCGACCCCGCCCAGATAACCATCGGCGCCGGCGGCACCATCGGCAGCCAGGATTGGCTCAAAATGGCGCTGCTTGTAAAGCCAAGCCATGTCGATCCGAAAGCGCTGCGCTTCGTTGCATTCGAGGGCGGCGGCGAGTCGTTTACCGCATTGCTGGCCGGCCATGTACAGGTAGTATCCGGCGATGTATCGGAAGCATCGCTGCATGCGATGACGGACAAGATCCGTGTGCTGGCGGTGCTGGCGGACAAGCGGTTGCCGGGGGTACTGGCAAACATACCGACCGCGCGCGAACAGGGCTTCGACGTGACATGGCCGATCATCCGCGGTGTCTATATGGGGCCGCAGGTGGCGGATGCGGATTATCGCAGATGGGTCGCCGCTTTCGATCGAATGATGGCATCAAAGTCCTTCGATCAATTGCGCGCCGCGCACGGTTTGTATCCATTCGCGATGACCGGTGCGCCGCTGGCTGACTATATTAAAAAGACCGTGGACGAGTACGGCCGGCAAGCCAGGGAATTGGATTTGGTTCGATAGCGTTCGTTGTTATAACATCAAAGGAGAGTGCACCATGTTTTCAAAGAGTATCGCTGCAGCAATCATCGGTACCGCATTTGCGGCCGCATCCGTCAATGTTTTTGCTCAGATGCCTGTCAGTTATCCGGCCGATTATGCAAAAACCATCGAAAATGGAAAAAAAGAAGGCAAGCTGGTAATTTACAGCGCGACCGATTCCAAGGCAGCCGAACCGCTGATCAAGGATTTCAGCGCGCTCTACCCCAGTATCAAGGTCGAGTACAACGACATGAATTCGACCGAGGTCTATAACCGCTTCATCTCGGAAGTCGCCGCAGGCGGCACCACGGCCGATCTGCTGTGGTCATCGGCAATGGACCTGCAGGTCAAGCTGGTGTCCGATGGTTATGCGCTGGCCTACAAATCGCCGGAAGTCAAGGCGCTGCCGGCATGGGCCGTCTGGAACGATTCGGCTTACGGCACCACGTTCGAGCCGCTGGTCTTCGTGTATAACAAGCGCCTGGTGCCGGTCGCTGAAGTCCCGACTACGCATGCGGAATTCGCCAAACTGATCACCAGCAAGGCAGACAAATACAAGGGCAAGGTCACCACCTACGATATCGAGAAGGCGGGCGTCGGCTTCACGTTTATCACCAACGACCTGAAACAGAATCCGCAGTTCTGGGATTTCGCGAAAGCGCTGGGCAGTTCCGACATACGCGTCCAGTCGTCGACCGGCACCATGCTGGAGCGCATTTCTTCCGGCGAAAACCTGATCGGCTATAACATTATCGGGTCGTATGCCATAGCGCGCGCCAAGAAAGATCCATCGATCGGCGTCGAATTTTCCAAGGATTACAACCTGGTGCTGTCGCGCGTGATGTTCATCAACAAGGCTGCGAAGAACATGAATGCGGCCAAGCTGTGGCTCGATTACGTCCTGTCCAAGCGCGGCCAGACCGTGATTGCCAACGAATCGAAATTGTTTGCGGTCCGGGCCGACGTCACCGGCGAAACCACATCGGCCGAATTGACCAAGCAACTTGGCAGCGCATTGAAGCCGCTGCCCATCGGTTCGGAAATGCTGCAATATCTTGACCAGAGCAAGCGGCTTGCCTTCTTGAAGCAGTGGAAAGAAGTTGTCGGTAAAAAATAAGCGGATGTTCGTGAGCCACAGGATTGTGGCTTCCTCCGATCCCTCTTTTTCCTTAAAACAGAGGGATCGCTAAAAAATCGAGACGTCCATGCAAACTGTTCCCCTCGACCGCGTCGGCCAGCCACGCGGCCTGTTCCTGCCAAATTTCTTTGCCCGGCTTAACTGGCCACGTGGCGTGGTCGTGACGTTGGCGGTAATCGCGATTTTTTTGCCGCTGACACTGATTTTTTATCAAAGTTTTCTATCGGCGCCCTTTTTCATGCCGATTAAAACGTTCAGCCTGGACCCCTACCGCTTCATCTTCGACGATCCGGATTTCCGCGTGGCGTTCCGCAACGGTTTTCTGCTGGCAGGCGGGCTGGCGCTGATCGCGGTACCGCTGGGTGCGATGCTGGCATTTCTGATGGTGCGCACCGATCTGCCAGGCCGCAACTGGATTGCGCCGTTATTGCTGGTGCCGATTTTCGTGTCACCGATGGTGGTCGCGTTCGGCTACGTGGTTTCCATGGGTCCGGTCGGCTTCTACACGTTGTGGGTCAAGCAAATCATCGGCATTCAGCCGTGGAATGTCTATGCGTTTCCGAGCATCGTCGTCATCGCCGGCCTGACGCACGTGCCGCATGTGTACCTGTATGCATCGGCTGCACTGAAAAGCCTGGGCTCCGATGTCGAGGAAGCCGCGCGCGTGGCGGGAGCGTCGCCGTTGCAGGTCGCGTTGAATGTGTCGCTGCCGATGATCATGCCAGCGCTGGCGTATTCCGGCGTACTGGTGTTTTTTCTCGGCTTCGAAGTGTTCGGCCTGGTGCTGGTGCTCGGCGATCCGGAAGGCCATCTGGTACTCGCAACCTATCTGTACAAGTTGACCAACAAGCTCGGCACGCCGTCTTATCATTTGATGGCAGCCGTTGCAGTGTGCCTGGTTGCAGTGACGATGCCGCTGGTGATGCTGCAGCGCTGGCTGCTGAAATCGGCCAACAAATATGTGTCGATCAAGGGCAAGGGCGCACGCCAGAAAGCACTGCCGCTCGGCAAATGGAAATGGATTGCATTCGGCCTGATCGCCGCATGGCTGCTGTTCACCATCATCGTGCCGATTTCCGGCATCGTTCTGCGTGCATTCGTGTCTCATTGGGGCGAAGGCGTCAAGCTGGCCGATGTCGTAACGCTGGAGCACTTCCGCGACATCTGGGAGCAGCCGTCCCTGATGCGCGGCATCTTCAATACCGTATTGATCGGCGTAATCGGCGGCGCGATTGCCGTCATCTGCTACAGCGGCATTGCGCTTGCAATGCATCGCAAGCCGGATCGCATTACGCGCTTTCTCGATTACAGCGTGCTGGTGCCGCGCGCGGTGCCGGGCCTGCTGGCCGGCCTGTCGTTTCTGTGGGTATTTTTGTTCGTGCCGGCGGCGCTCGACAACGGATTGAAATGGTTCATCAATGCTTATGACAGCGATATCGCGCGCTGGTTGAGCGAGCATGCCATTCCGCAATTGCGGGCGGTGCGCTCGACCATCTTCTCGGTATGGCTCGCCTATTCGGTGGTGTGGCTGGCGTATGGCTTGCGCCTGATCACGACCGCATTGCTGCAAGTCGGGCCGGAGCTGGAAGAGGCGGCCCGCGCGGCCGGCGCCAGCCGCGGCCAAGTCACGCGCGATGTGACGCTGCCGCTGGTGCGCTACGGCCTGATCGGCGCCTGGCTGATGGTGTTTCTGATTTTTGAGCGCGAATATTCGACCGGCGTTTATCTGCTGTCGCCTGGCACCGAAGTGATCGGCGCCATGATCGTATCGATGTGGGGCGCCGGTGCGGTCGATCTGGTGGCGGCGCTGTCGTTCATCAATATCACGCTGGTGGCAATAGGCCTCGGCATCGCGCTGCGCTTCGGGCTCAAGTTGCATGATTAAGCCGACGTATTGCGGAGTGCCGCTTGTGAGGCACCCCAGCGCGCCGGCTATGCCTATCCCCTTTGCAGGGATTCTGTTTCCAACGTTATAGAAAAATTGCGGGACAGGGCAGCGCCAAGTGTCGATGGAGACCGCCGGACGGGTGCGGGCAAGAGTGCGGCAGCCAGACCACCTTGAAGTGCTACTCTGCCCTCAACAAATTTAGGAGAACCAACATGTCGGAACTTGCAGTCAATAATTTGTACCTTGATTACGGCACCGGCGCGGCCGCCAATGCGATTCTCAAGGGCGTATCGATGGAATTGCAGCGCGGCGAAGTAGTCGCCCTGCTGGGCCCGTCCGGCAGCGGCAAGACTACGCTGCTGCGTGCTGTGGCGGGGCTCGAATCGCCGAAGTCCGGTACCATCCGCATCGGCGACCGGACGATGTTCGACAGCGAACGCAAGCTCGAAATGCCGGCCGAAGAACGCAATCTCGGCCTGGTGTTCCAGTCGTATGCGCTGTGGCCGCACAAGACGGTAGCGGACAATGTCGGTTACGGCCTGAAGCTGCGCAAGATGAACACCAGTGAAATCGCCGAGCGCGTCAAGAATGTATTGACGCAGCTCGGGCTTGGTCACCTCGCCGAGCGCTTTCCGCATCAATTGTCCGGCGGGCAGCAGCAGCGGGTCGCGATTGCACGCGCGCTGGTATACAACCCGCCGGTGATCCTGCTCGATGAACCGCTGTCCAATCTCGATGCCAAGCTGCGCGAGGAAGCGCGCGCGTTCCTGCGCGAACTGATCGTGCGGCTCGGTCTATCGGCGCTGATGGTGACGCACGATCAGAACGAAGCGATGGCGATTTCCGACCGTATTCTGCTGCTCAACAACGGCAAGATCGAACAGCAGGGCGCCCCCGAAAGCATGTATGAAACGCCGGATACGCTGTTCACCGCCGAGTTCATGGGCAGCAACAACCGGCTGCGTGGCAAGATCATTCGGCGCAATGGTGGCAGCGTAACGCTGGACGTCGACGGCACCACGATGACCGGCACCGCACGCGGCACCAATGTCGGCACCGACATCACCGCAATGATCCGGCTGGAACAGGTGCGCATTTCCGACACGCAAACCGACAATGCGATCAAACTGCCGCTGTCGACCTGCATGTATCTGGGCGACCGCTGGGAATGCCTGTTCCGCCGCGGCGGCATGGCCGACTCCGGCTTGCGCGCATATGCGCCGCGCAAACTCGATGCAGGCGAATACTGGCTGCAATTGCCACAGGATAAACTCTGGGTGTTTTAATTCACGTCACTGCGGATGAACCTGCTCCGCCTTGAATGCGCGCCTGATTCGCCTGCTGTCTTGCGGAAGAAGGCGATAATTACCTAGACTCTTGCCATGCCTTTTTATTCCCGCGCTTCCCTGACCCCATTTCTTTTTGCGTTGCTGCTCGGCTGGACCGCGGCCAATATCTGTATCTGGCTTCATACGCCGCTGCCGTGGCTGATCGGGCCGATGTTTGCAACTGCGGTGGCGCGCATGGCAGATATCAATCTGCGCTGTCCGGTGCCGGTACGCGAGGCGGGACAATGGGCGATCGGCACGTCGCTCGGCCTGTACTTCACACCTGTTGTTCTGAAGGTTCTGGCATCGCATGTCGGCGCCGTCGCAGTCGGCGTAATTTTTGCACTGTCGCTTGGCATCGCGTGCGGCTGGCTGCTGCACAAGCTCTCCGGCGTCAGCAAGACCACCGCCTTTTTCGCGATGGCGATCGGCGGCGCATCGGAGATGGCCGATCTGGGCGAGCGCAACGGCGGGGCGGTCGACCGTATTGCCGCCGCCCACAGTTTGCGCCTGATGCTGGTGGTGGCGGTCATTCCCTTCGGCTTTCAGCTCTGGGGCGTGCATGGACTCGAGCAGTTTGTGCCCGGAACTCGTATTGTCAACTACGGCGGGCTGGCATTGCTGATATTGCTGACCGGGGTATGCGCGCTGGGCTTGAAGCAGCTGAAATGGCCCAACGTCTGGGTCATCGGGCCAATGCTGATAGCGGCCGCACTGACGGGACTCACCATCAGCTTATCCGCAATGCCGGAATGGATGGTACATTTCGGCCAGCTTTTCATCGGGATATCGCTTGGGGCCCGCTTCACGCCGCAGTTCCTGCATACCGCGCCGCGTTATCTCGCCGCGGTTGCGCTATGCGGCACGGTAGCGATATTGCTGGCAGCCGGATTCGGCCTCGGATTGGCGCATTTGAGCGGAATCAATCCGGCTACCGCGATTCTCGCCACCGCGCCCGGCGGCATCGCCGAGATGAGCCTGACCGCGAAGACGCTGCAGCTGGGGGTGCCGATTGTAGCCGCTTTTCACGTCACGCGCATGGCCATTGTGGTCCTCATGATCGGACCGCTGTTCAACCTGACCAGACATTTGCAAGCGCGCTCAAGCAGCGTTGCAAATGATTGACGACCCGCAGCCAGCGGCCTCTCAAGCCGTTCCCTGAACAACTGAACAATACAGTAACTGTATTTACGGCTTGTCCAAAATCGGATATTCCGGCAGGGAGAAAGTGACACTTCTTCAATCATACGATATTTTTTCGCCGGTTGAGGATTTAAAATCGAAAATGCATATCAAAGACAGCGGATCAACGGCGCAAAATGCGTGTTTCATTAGATACAAATCACTGCCGATGATCATTAATCCCGCTACACTTACACTTGTGCATATAGATTGTTATCTTATTTACCGATGAAACCTGTCGCACCCGGCACCGTCATTTTCCACCGCTATCGCGGTTATGGCGTGATCACGTCCGTCAATTTGCTTACCGGCTGGATCTCGGCGCGCTTCGGCAACGAAAGGCGCACGCTGGACTTGAACCTGTCATCGGACCAGGTCCAGCATGCGGACGGCGAGCCGATCCTGTTTCGCCACGCGCCGCCTGACCGGATGCCGCATGCGCGGCTAATGGCGATGGTGCGCGAATTGCACCGTGCCGGCTATCAGCGGCTCTATCTGTACAGTTGGCCGAAGCCTTCCGGCCTGCACTGGCGCTGGCATTTGTTTACCGGGCCGCGCAACTGGATGCAACGGGCGTGGCGCGAAGGCTGGTATGGCTCAGGGGCCGATTACAATCTCAATCCGATCATGGGATGGGGCGATGCGCCGGGTGCGAGCGCCGAGGAATTGGCCAGCGCACTGGCGAAGTTCGATCCGCAAGGATTGGCGCAGGCGCTCGGCCGCGACGAGGACCACACCGTCTGGTTCGATGCAGTGTGTGAAGCGCTGCTGCCTGACTATGCTTTCAGTCTCGGCTGGGATCACCGCGACGGGCCTCAACCGCGGGGTTTGCCGGTGATTCCTGTGCGGCGTGGCGTGCCGGATTATACCGGGCCGATGTTGCCGTGGCCGCCCGGCTGGACACGGATGTGGAGCGCCACCAGGACCGACCTCGTGGTCAGAACAAATCCCGCTGGCGTCCCCTCCGACGCTGATCGTTGACGTGCGCGATCGACACTTCGCGCGGTCCCGGCAGCAAAGCAATTGCGTCGCCTGCCTGCAGACTTCCTTCCCGCACTACCCGTAAATAAAAGCCGCTGGCGCCGCTTTGCACCATCAGCTTGACCGCATGGCTGAAACCCATTTTCGCGCCGAATTTATAGCAGGGCGAACGCGGTTCGGTGACCTCGAGCAGCACGTCGCCGATGGCCAGACGGTCGCCGATCCAGACATCCTTTTCCAGCACGCCTTGCAGCGTCAGGTTTTCGCCCATCGAGCCGGGCGGCAGCGCCTCTTCGCGCTTCAATACCGCCAGCCGCTGCGCCTCCCAGAACGCGTAATGCTCGGACGGATAGGCGTACACCGCCTTGTCGGGACCGCCATGCACGCTGAGATCGGCCTGCTCGTCGCCGGCCAGGCCTAGCTTGCTGACAGTCGCCGGCCCCGACACCGGGTGCTTGTGGATACCGGTGACGATACGCTGCATTTCACCCGACTGCGCGATGAACAGGTTGCCGATGGTTGCAACATTGATGCTGATGATTTTCATGCCATCCACCATAAGGACCAGCTTGTATTTCCATGAAGACTGGAAATCCTGGCCAGTGTAGCGGAACAGTACCGGGTCTGCTGCGCACATACGAAACCGCACGATAACCGTGCTTGTGCATACTTTCGCACCAAAATAATGCCCATTTTGGAGCGGGTCCAATGAAACGGTGCGAACAGATTGCCTGACCGGCAGTTATTGTCCCGATGTCGCCATGAATCTTCCGTGGCACAAGTCTTGCAAAAACCACAGGATTTCCGGTGGCACCCTTTCAGGACGACATCATGGCAAACCTCTACCAGCCTTACAGCACCACTCGCACCCTGGGCGCTTGCCCATGCGGCGCACACGCCAGCCAGGCCGACCACGATGCGCAGCAACAGGCCGTGATGAAAGCGCGCGGCACGCAGGCCGAATCGCTGTCCGACGACTTCGTCGAAGCGGCGCTGGTCAAGGCGCTGTTTCCGCAGGATGCGCTGCGGCGCCGGTTTCTGCAAGCGGTAGGGGTCAATACCGCGCGCGCGGCGATTGCCAGCGTGCTGCCGATCGGCGCGATGCAGGCGATGGCGCAGGACAAGCGGCCGCTCGAGAAAAAAGACCTTAAGATCGGCTTCATCGCAATCACCTGCGCTACGCCATTGATCATGGCCGACCCGCTCGGGTTCTACAAAAACGAAGGCTTGAACGTCACTCTGAACAAGACCGCCGGCTGGGCGCTGATCCGCGACAAGATGCTGAACAAGGAACACGATGCATCGCATTTTCTGTCGCCGATGCCGCTGGCGATTTCGATGGGGCTGGGGTCGATGGCGCAACCGATGAATGTGGCGACCATCCAGAACATCAACGGCCAGGCGATCACACTGGCCAACAAGCACAAGGACAAACGCGATCCGCGCCAGTGGAAGGGAATGAAGTTCGCAGTGCCGTTCGAGTATTCGATGCACAATTTCCTGCTGCGCTATTACGTGGCTGAACACGGACTCGATCCCGACAAGGACATTCAAATCCGCGTGACGCCGCCACCGGAAATGGTGGCCAATTTGCGCGCGGGCAATATCGACGGATTTCTAGGGCCGGACCCGTTCAATCAGCGCGCTGTGTATGATGAGGTCGGCTTCATTCATATCTTGTCGAAGGAAATCTGGGATGGCCATCCCTGCTGCGCGTTCGGCGTCTCCGGCGAATTCATCCGGCAAAACCCGAACACGTTTGCGGCGCTGTATCGTTCGGTGCTGTCGGCTGCCGCGATGGCGCGCGAGGCAAAAAACCGCGAACTGATCGCCAAGACAATCGCGCCGCAAAACTATCTGAACCAGCCGGAAACCGTGATTGCGCAAGTGTTGACCGGCAAATACGCCGACGGCCTCGGCAATGTGAAGAATGTGCCGGACCGTGCCGATTTCGACCCGGTGCCGTGGGATGCGATGGGCATCTGGATGCTGACGCAAATGAAGCGCTGGGGTTATGTCAAGGGCGACGTCAATTACAAGGACATCGTCAATAAAGTGTTTTTGCTGACGGACGCAAAATCGAAGATGAAGGAACTCGGTCAGAGCGTGCCGGCCACCGGCCCTAAAAAAATCAAGGTGATGGGGCGTGACTTTGATCCTGCCGAACCCGAAGCGTACGTCAACAGCTTCGCGATCAAGCGCATCTGAGGATCGGGTGATGAAAGATTCCGTGCTGCCGCTGGGCATCAGGGCGGCGATCCTTTCAGCAATGCTACTGACCGTACTGGTGCTGGCGTGGTATGCGGCGACGCTGCCGCGCAACGGGCCGGCAGTCGCGACTGCGGCATCGGCGGCAGAGGCCGAATATGCGAAGCTGATGGGAAAGGATACCGGCAACAGCGCCAGGACAAACGGCTTTCCGACACCGGCGCAAATGGGCGCAACCGCCTGGAAAAACCTGTCCGATCCATTTTATGACAATGGGCCGAACGACAAGAGCGTCGGCATCCAGATCGGCTACTCGTTGATGCGCGTCGGCCTGGGATTCCTGATTGCGGCGGCGGTAGCGATCCCGCTCGGCTTTTTGATCGGCATGTCGCCGCTGATGCATCGGGCGCTGAACCCGTTCATCCAGATCCTGAAGCCGATTTCGCCGCTGGCGTGGATGCCGCTGGCGCTGTATACGATCAAGGATTCATCGGTCTCCGGCATTTTCGTCATTTTCATCTGCTCGGTATGGCCGATGCTGCTCAACACCGCCTTCGGCGTCGCATCGGTGCGGCGCGAATGGCTTAACGTCGCCAGGACGCTGGAGGTCGCACCGTTACGGCGCGCATTCCTGGTGATTTTGCCGGCAGCGGCGCCGACCATCCTGACCGGAATGCGCATTTCGATGGGCATTGCATGGCTGGTGATCGTCGCCGCCGAAATGCTGGTCGGCGGCACCGGCATCGGCTACTTCGTCTGGAACGAATGGAACAACCTGTCGCTTACCAATGTGATGTTTGCGATCCTGGCCATCGGCGTGGTCGGCATGCTGCTCGACCTGGCTTTTGCCAGGTTGCAAAAAGCGGTTACCTATGTGGAATAAATCGATCATGCGAGCAACCGATAATCCGTTTCTGCAAATTGAAAACCTGTCCCGGACATTCGACCGGAATGCGGCACCGGTATTCGAGCATGTCCACTTCGGCATCGGCAATGGTGAATTCGCGTGCGTGATCGGCCACTCCGGCTGCGGAAAAACCACCATCCTCAACATCCTGGCCGGTCTCGATGCCGCATCCGGCGGCAATGTGTTCATGGACGGTCGCGAAGTGCGCGGCCCGAGCCTGGAGCGCGGCGTGGTATTCCAGGGCCATGCATTGATGCCGTGGTTGAGCGTGCTCGGCAATGTCGCATTTGCGGTCAAGTCGCGCTGGCCGGGCTGGCCGGGCGCGAAGATCGACGTGCATGCGATGCAATATATCGATATGGTGGGACTGACTGCGGTCGCGCACAGGAAGCCGTCCGAATTATCCGGTGGCATGAAGCAGCGGGTGGGGATTGCGCGCGCCTTCGCGATCCAGCCCAAGATGCTGTTGCTCGACGAGCCCTTCGGCGCGCTCGATGCGCTGACGCGCGGCGTGATCCAGGACGAGCTGTTGCGGATTTGCCGGGAGACGCGGCAGACCGTATTCATGATTACACATGATGTCGATGAAGCGATTCTGCTGGCCGACAAGATCATCCTGATGAGCAACGGCCCGCGCGCGCGGATTGCCGAGATCGTCAAAAATACCATGCCGCGTGACCGTACTCGCGCCGACATGCATCACGATCAGCAGTTCTACAGGATACGCAACCATCTGGTCGATTTTCTGATGCACCGCTCCAGAAAGATCCAGGCCGAAGCATTGGCCGACGACTGGATGCCGCCGATTGTGGCGCCCGGTCTGAGCGACGTGCCGCCGGCAACCGGTCTGCGGGCCGTCTATTGACTATTCAAACAATCCGTTCGACAAGGAGAACACGCATGGATCGCAATACCGTAACGCAAAAGATCATCGGCGCCAAAGTCAAAAAGCGCCTCAAGTGGGCCGATATTGCCTCCAGGCTCGGGCAAAGCAAGGAGTGGGCTACCGCTGCCTGTCTCGGTCAGATGACGTTTTCCAAAACACAGGCCGACGTCGCCCAAGGCCTGTTCGAGCTGACCGACGAAGAAACCGCATGGCTGCAGATCGTGCCCTACAAAGGATCGCTGCCGACATCCGTTCCGACCGATCCGCTGATTTACCGCTGGTATGAAATCGTCAATGTGTATGGCACCACGATCAAGGAATTGATCCATGAAGAATTCGGTGACGGCATCATGAGCGCGATCGATTTTTCAATGGATATCCAACGTGAAGCCGACCCGAAAGGCGATCGTGTCAACGTGGTGTTGTCGGGAAAATTTCTGCCCTATAAAACATATTGAATCCACCTTGCAGGATGGCACATCCTGCCGCTCGCGCGATGTCATGCAAGCTCGAATATGCTTGTTCAACTGCCGGCGGGAACCGGATTCAACACATTCTTCGGCGTGCCGTTGGCAAAATCGACCACGTTCTGAAACGCTGTGCGGAAGTATAGCTCGTAGCTATCCTTCTCGACATAACCGAGGTGCGGCGATGCGAGCACGTTTTCCATTCGCAGCAATGGCGAGCCGGTTGCCAGCGGCTCGGTTTCAAACACGTCGAGCGCAGCGTAGCCGGGGCGGCCCTGCAGCAACGCAGCTTCGAGCGCCCCGGCCTGCACCAGTTCAGCCCGGCTGGTATTGACGAATAGCGCAGAGGATTTCATACGCGCCAAGTCGCTGCCGCTGACGATGCCTCTGGTTGCATCATTCAAGCGAAGATGCAGTGAAATGACATCCGAGTCCGCGAAAAAAGCGTCTTTCGACGCCGCAGCGGCATAGCCATCGCGCACTGCCGACTCACGGCTGGCTTCGCGCCCCCAGACCACGACCTTCATGCCGAACGCCTTGCCGTAACCGGCAATCATGCGGCCGATCTTGCCATAACCCCAGATGCCCAGGATTCGGCCTTTCAGCACAGTGCCCAGCAAATTGTGCCTGGGCAAGATTGATACGGTTTGCCACAAGCCGTCTTTCAGATTCGCCACATATTGCGGGATCTTGCGGCTGGCCGCCATGATCAGTGCCCATGTCAGTTCGGCCGGCGCGGTCGGGTCGCCGATGCCTTCGACGATCGCGATGCCGCGTGCAGTAGCTGCTGCAACATCGATGTGACCGCTGACTTTACCGGTTTGCGAAATCAATTTGAGATTAGGCAATTTATCCAATAGTGTTTTCGGCAATACTGTACGCTCGCGGATCAGCACCAGCGCCTCGAATTCCGCCAAGCGGATCGCCAGCTGGCCGATGCCGCGTGCGCTATTGGTAAATACCTTGACCTCATGTCCGTGCAGCAACTTGAAACAGTCCAGATGGCGGACACAATCCTGATAGTCGTCGAGAATGGCAATTTTCATGGGAATAAGGTTTGAATTAGGGTTCGTAACAAAGTGACACGTATGCTGGAAAACAAAATAGTCTACTAGAACGATCAACTACTATTTATTACATATTTGATCTAAGACATTGAGAACGGCAATCGGCCGGGTGTACAATCGCCCCCTATTTTTCGCATATATACAGCAGGAAAGCAAACCCATAATCCTGATTATTATTCCATTTTCGGACTGAGCGGTCGTACCTCCGACCGCCGATAGGATCGCCATACCGCCATGAAATAAGCGGGAGCCAAAAGCTGACGACGACCTTGCTGCCCGGGACAAGACAAGAATTCTTTATTGGCATTGGAGGTAGTTTTTATGAATCAGCCTGTTATGGGCGGCGTTACCGCGCTGAACGCCCCTGGTTACGTCAAGCACCAAAAATTAATCAACTGGGTTGCGGAGATTGCTGCCCTCACCAAACCGGACCGCATCTACTGGTGCGACGGTTCGGACGCCGAATACGATCGCCTGTGCGGCGAACTGGTTGCCGCCGGCACCATGAGAAAGCTGAACGAAGCCAAGCGCCCGAACAGCTACCTGGCCTGGTCCGATCCGTCGGACGTGGCGCGCGTCGAGGATCGTACATTCATTTGCTGCGCCCGACAGGAAGATGCGGGACCGACCAACAACTGGATCGCCCCGGCGGAAATGCGCACCACGATGCACGGCCTGTTCGACGGCTGCATGAAGGGCCGCACGATGTACGTGGTTCCATTCTCGATGGGCCCGCTGGGTTCCCCGATAGCACATATCGGTGTCGAACTGTCCGACTCTGCTTATGTCGCAGTCAACATGCGCATCATGACCCGCATGGGCAAGGCCGTTTATGAAGTGCTCGGCACCGGCGGCGAATTCGTACCATGTGTCCACAGCGTCGGCGCACCTCTGGCGGCGGGACAAAAAGATGTACCGTGGCCATGCAACCCGACCAAGTACATCGTCCACTACCCCGAAACGCGCGAAATCTGGTCGTTCGGTTCCGGCTACGGTGGCAATGCGCTGCTCGGCAAGAAATGCTTTGCACTGCGCATTGCGTCCAACATGGGGCGCGACCAGGGCTGGCTGGCCGAACACATGCTGATCCTCGGCGTCGAATCGCCGCAAGGCAAAAAGCATTATGTCGCAGCCGCATTCCCGTCTGCCTGCGGCAAAACCAATTTTGCGATGTTGATTCCGCCGGCCAGCTTCAACGGCTGGAAAGTGACCACCATCGGCGACGATATTGCATGGATCAAACCGGGCGCCGACGGCCGCCTGTATGCGATCAACCCCGAGGCCGGTTACTTCGGCGTCGCGCCCGGCACCAATCAGACGACCAACCCCAACTGCATGGCATCGATGACCGCCAACACCATCTTCACCAACGTCGCGTTGACCGACGATGGCGACGTGTGGTGGGAAGGTATGACCAAGGAAGCGCCGGCGCATTTGATCGACTGGCAAGGCAAGGACTGGACGCCGCAATCGGCCAGGGAAGGCGGCCAAGGCGGCAAGCCGCGCGTTGCCGCACACCCGAACTCGCGCTTCACCGTTGCCGCCACGCAGAACCCGGTGCTCGACCCGGCATGGGACGATCCCGCTGGTGTGCCGATTTCCGCGTTCATCTTCGGCGGCCGTCGTTCG
>DASYKE010000218.1:0-4899 GCA_035995725.1 Burkholderiaceae bacterium
CGTCAAGGGAGCGCGCTACGACAAGATGATCGAGGCATTCGGCGGCATCGGCTACAACGCCACCACGCCGGCGGAACTGACGAAGGCATTGACCGAGGCGATCGCGTCGGGCAAGCCGGCCCTCATCAATGCCGTCATCGACGAAGCAGCGGGTACCGAGAGCGGCCGCCTGACAAGCCTGAACCCGCAAAGCAAAGCGAGCAAGAAGTAGGATGAGGCACATGGCGCAGATGATATACAAGTAAGCTTCGATCCCGCGCAATTGCATCTGAAGCCTGAGCGGTGCCGCTATGGACCACCGCCTCAGGAACAAAATTAACGTTATAGAAGGAAGTTATCAACATGAGCAAACCACTTGAAGGCATTAAGATCATCGATTTCACCCATGTGCAAGCTGGTCCGGCCTGCACGCAGCTGCTGGCCTGGTTCGGCGCCGACGTGATCAAGGTCGAGCGGCCTGGTTCGGGCGACGTCACGCGTTCCCAGTTGCGTGACATCCCGGGCGTCGACGCACTGTATTTCACGATGCTGAACAGCAACAAGAAATCGCTGACCCTCGACACCAAGAAGCCGGAAGGCAAGGAAGTGTTGGAAAAGCTGATCCGCGAATCTGATGTACTGGTTGAAAATTTCGGCCCGGGTGCGCTCGACCGCATGGGTTTCACCTGGGATTACATCCGCGAACTCAATCCGAAGATGATTGTCGCTTCGGTAAAGGGTTTCAGTGACGGCCATCATTACGAAGACTTGAAAGTCTATGAAAACGTCGCGCAATGCGCCGGCGGCGCGGCTTCGACCACGGGTTTCTGGGACGGTCCACCAACCGTTAGTGCTGCCGCCTTGGGCGACTCGAATACCGGTATGCATCTGGCCATTGGCATTCTCACGGCGTTAATTGGCCGTGACAAAACCGGCAAGGGACAGAAGGTTGCGGTTTCGATGCAGGACAGCGTATTGAACCTGTGCCGCGTCAAATTGCGCGACCAGCAGCGTCTCGACAGAGTCGGTTTCCTGGAAGAATATCCGCAATATCCGCACGGTAAATTCACCGATGTCGTTCCACGCGGCGGCAACGCCGGCGGCGGTGGTCAGCCTGGCTGGGTACTGAAATGCAAGGGCTGGGAGACCGATCCCAACGCCTACATCTACTTCACGATCCAGGGCCATGCCTGGGCGCCAATTTGCAAGGCTCTCGGCCGTGAAGAGTGGATCGACGATCCTGCCTACATGACGGCCTTGGCGCGTCAGGACAAGATTTTCGATATCTTCGCCACGATCGAAGAATGGCTCAAGGACAAGACCAAGTTCGAAGCGGTCGATATTCTGCGCAAATTTGACATTCCATGCGCACCGGTGATGTCGATGAAGGAAATCGCAGCCGATCCGTCGCTGCGCGCCAGCGGAACCGTGGCCGAAGTCGAGCACAAAGAGCGTGGCAAGTATCTGACTGTCGGCAGCCCGATCAAGTTTTCGGATATGAAGGTCGAAATCACCGGCTCGCCATTGTTGGGTGAGCATACGGATGAAGTGCTGAAAAACCTGGGTTACAACGCGACCCAGATCGCTGCCCTGCACAAAGCGCAGGCGGTTTAACACCTGCCTTGCGTCGCCAGAAGCGGCGTTCGGGAACCTGTCGGTTTTCGAGCGCCGCTTTATTCATTTGAACAAGGAGTAGTGTCATGAGCGCATCAATTGATCTGAACCAGCTGGTCGAGGCAGTGGGCGACGCGATCGTGGTCTGCGACGCCAGCGGTGCAATCACGCTGTGGAACCCTGCAGCGGAACGCATGTTCGGTTTCTCGCAGTCCGAGGCAGTGGGACAGTCGCTCGATCTGATCATTCCGGAGCGGCAGCGCCAGCGTCACTGGGATGGCTACAACAAGACCATGGAGACCGGCCAGACCAAATATGGTCACGATGTGCTGCGCGTGCCGGCGCTGCACAAGGACGGGCGCCCGCTATCGATTGCATTCACGGTGGCGTTGCTGTATTCACCCGAGAAGACCGTTTCGGCGATTGTCGCTATCATTCGCGATGAAACCGTTCGCTGGGGCGAAGAGCGCACGCTTCGTCAACGGTTGAAGGAACTCGAAGCCGCAGCAGGTTGAAGTCGGCGTATTGCTGCCGCCGTTACGTACTTACGGAGGTTGGTAGTCAGCCGCAGCCGCGCCCCGCTGACGATCGCGATTCCCGCGCGATCCTGATTTTTTTAAACCGAAGCCCTGGACGAAACACAGCGTCGCCTAGGGCTTCTTCCGTTCTGCAAACGGATATGGGACAGGGAGTGCGACATGCGGTTACACGCTCGCCCTTGGTGTAGCGCGGGTTAATTGATCGATTCTGCGCCGCGCGCCCACCGTACCTGGCGCCATCGCTGGCAGAAAAACCTGTCCAAATACGACTCAAAGAGATAATTAGATGAAATTGAAATCGCTGATCAGCATTTTTCCCACGCCCGGATCGACCGATCGGTTCGAAAGAATGCGCGCCTGCACCGGAGCCTTGTTCGGTCTCGTGCTGGCGGGTTTGTGCAGCTTCCTGATGCAGGGTCAAACGTCTGACGCGGTCTGGCTTATCGCGCCGATGGGGGCTTCCGCTGTGCTGCTGTTTGCGGTGCCGGCCAGCCCGCTGGCGCAGCCCTGGTCCATCATGGGTGGCAATGTGGTGGCGGCAATCATCGGGGTGACCTGTGCAAAATTGATCGATGCGCCATTGCTGGCCGCAGCGATTGCCGGATCGCTTGCGATTGCCGCCATGTTTGCGCTGCGTTGCCTGCATCCGCCAAGCGGGGCCGTTGCGCTGACCGCCGTCCTGGGCGGACCGACGGTGCATGCGATGGGTTATGGCTTTGTAATTTTTCCGGTGGCGCTCAATTCGCTGCTGCTGTTGCTGACCGCATTATTTTTCAATAACGCCACCGGCCGCCGTTATCCGCATCTGGTGCAGCCTGCGCCTGCAAATCCACACCTGACCAAGGATGCGGTACCGACGGCGCGCATCGGCCTGACGCCGGAAGATCTCGACATCGTTCTCGCGCGTTATAACCAGGTGCTCGATATTAGTCGCGATGACCTTGAAGCGATTCTTCTGGAGACGGAGCGGCAAGTATATCTGCGCAGATTCGGTGTGACGCATTGCGCCGACGTGATGTCGCGCGATGTGGTGAGCGTAGTGTTTGGAACTGAGCTCCAGACTGCATGGGATTTGTTGCACCGGCATCGGCTGCCGGCCTTGCCGGTAGTCGACCGCGCCATGCGTGTGATCGGCATCATCACCAGGGCCGACTTCATCACGCATGCGAATCTGGACAATCACGCCGGGTTTGCACGAAGGCTGGCGCATTTTCTGCGCCCGGTCCGGCACAGCCACTCAATCAAACCCGAAGTCGTTGGACAGGTCATGCACAAGCATGTGCACCTCGCAGGTGCCGATCAACCGATTGTCGAACTGGTGTCGGCCATGTCGGACACCGGGGTGCATGCAATGCCGGTGATCGATGGTAACCGCAAGCTCGTCGGCATGATTACTCAGTCCGACATGGTTGCGGCGCTATATGAAAGCAATCTGCAGGCAGCGTCCGGCACGCCGGTTGCGGCCAGGGCATCAACCAGCTACTGAAGCTCGCCGTACGTAAGTCTAAAAGCACTGGCAACCGCCATATCGATATTTATTGGCCGGCAATCTTGTGATTCGATAACAATTCAATTGCCTGGCACAACGCAGAGTGATCCAGTCCGCTCATGCCGTTGGCCGTGCAGGCATTCATCAATTCCTGCACGTTCGCCGTATTCGGCAACGACACACCCAGCGCCTTGGCGCCTTGCAATGCGATATTCAAGTCCTTCTGATGCAGTTCGATACGGAAGCCCGGATTGAAAGTGCGCTTGACCATGCGCTCGCCATGCACTTCGAGAATGCGCGAAGATGCAAAACCACCCATTAGCGCCTGACGCACCTTGGCCGGGTCGGCTCCCGCTTTGGAGGCGAACAATAATGCCTCGGCCACGGCCTGAATATTGAGCGCAACGATAATCTGGTTGGCCACCTTGGTGGTCTGGCCGCTGCCGTTTTCGCCGACCAGGGTAATGTTTTTTCCCATCAGTTCGAACAGCGGCTTGACAGTGTTGAAAGCGCTTTCCGGGCCGCCGACCATGATGGTCAACGATGCCGCTTTTGCACCTACTTCACCTCCTGAAACAGGCGCATCAAGATACTGGCACTTGAGTTTATTGATCCTTAGCGCGAAATCCTTGGTGGCGATCGGCGAAATCGAACTCATGTCGACCACGATCTTCCCGCTTGTCAAACCGCTTGCCACGCCATTCTCGCCGAACAGCACGGCTTCCACATTCGGCGTGTCGGGCACCATGATGATGATGATATCGGCCTGCCTGGCGACTTCAGCCGCGGAAGCACATACCGTACCGCCCCCGTCGACAAGGGTGGCGGGCGGATTCCTGAAAAGAAATAGTTTGTGTCCGCCTGCCTGCAGGTTTGCTGCCATTGGCGCGCCCATGATGCCCAAACCGATAAATCCAACTTTTGCCATGATTTTCTCCACCGTTTGCTATTCCGTGAACTTTCAAAAAATTGGCCTTGACGATATCGGCCGGCTTATCCTGCATATGCCGCACCATGTCTACCACCGATCGACTTGCGTGACAGCGGCACCTGTCAGGACATGGGAAAATGCCAGCTGCGCAACGCGGGCCGGCAGCTTGTGAGCAGGATTGTCAACGAACCTTGAGTGCCTCTTCAATCAGATGCGGCTCGAATAAGAGCCGTTCTTTGCCGGTCAACAGCAGGAAATGCTTGCCGGTGCAGCGTGCCAGCAGCGACATGCCCAGCCGCTCGGCCACCATATGCCCCATCTGCGTCGTGCCCGAACGCGACAGCAGA
>DASYKE010000219.1:0-41572 GCA_035995725.1 Burkholderiaceae bacterium
ATCCATTCGCGCCGCCATAACGGCTCGAACAGCACATTTCCAAAACGTAGCGCCAGCAGATTCTGTACCGCTTCCTTGCCCAGGTAGTGGTCGATGCGGAATATCTGCGATTCGGCAAAGACGCTTCCGACTTCCGCATTGATTTGCTTGGCGCTGGCCAAATCCCGGCCGAGCGGTTTTTCCAGCACCACGCGCGAATTCGATGTCGCAAGACCGCAGGCGGCCAGGTTATGGCAAATCGTCGCAAACAAGGTCGGCGGCGTCGCCAGATAAAACACGTGTGTTATGCCGGCACCGCTTCGCATTGCATCGACCAAAGACTGATAGGTGGCGACATCGGAGGCATCGAGCGATACATAGGCAATCCGTGCGCAAAATGCATCCCACAAAGAGGGAGTCAGCGATTCGGACGGGATATGCGGTTTGGCGGCTTCATTGAGCGTGCCTAAAAATTGTTCCAGCGTCCAGTCATGCCGGCCCACGCAAATGATGCGCGCAGTCGGCGGCAAATCGCCGGCGCGGTCAAGAGCGTACAGCGCGGGCACCAGTTTGCGCATCGCCAGGTCCCCGCTGCCGCCGAACAATACCAGGTCGGAATCTGTAATTTCCATGAGAGAGTTGTCTTTGTGATGATGGGTTTGGATCGAAATTCTTTAACGCTGCCCAATGCCCCGCGTCCGAGGGCGCTTCGTTCTGCGCGAAGGGGCAAGACCGTCGACAGCCTTGCAGGCGCGCTCAACGGCATTTATTCCATAGCCGACCTGGCGCGCGCGATGAGCGCATTGGTCGAACTGTCGTGCAACTCCGGACGCGGTGTGCCGGCAAGTTCCGTCTGGATGTTTTTGGCCAGGACCTTGCCGAGCTCTACCCCCCACTGGTCAAAACTGTTAATACCCCAGAGTACTCCCTGCACGAAAACTTTGTGCTCATACAGTGCAATCAGCGCACCCAGTGTCGCCGGCGTCAGTGCTTGCATCAAAATGGTATTGCTTGGTCGATTGCCGGGAAAGGTCTTGTGCGGCACCAGATTATCAATATCCGGGCCTGCCATGCGCTGCGCCTGCATATCGGCCCGCACTTCGCCGGATGTCTTGCCGCGCATGAAAGCTTCCGATTGCGCGAAACAATTCGCCAGCAGCGCAGCATGGTGCCCGGCCAAGCCATGGATGGGTTTTAGCGCGGCAATAAAATCCACCGGGATCATGTCGGTACCTTGATGCAACAGCTGAAAATATGCGTGCTGGCCATTGGTGCCGACATCGCCCCAGATGACCGGGCAACTTGCCACGGCAAGCGGAGAGCCGTCGACTGCAACGCGCTTGCCGTTGCTTTCCATTTCGAGTTGTTGCAGATATCCGGGGAAATAAGTCAGATCCTGGTGATACGGGGCGATCGAAATCGATGCGCTGTTGAAAAAATTACGGTACCACAAGCCGACCAATGCCAGTATCGCAGGCATGTTCTGTTCCAGCGGCGCAGTGCGGAAATGCTGGTCCATCGCATGGCCACCGGCCAGGAATTGCCTGAAATTATCGAATCCTACCGCCAATGCAAGCGGCAATCCGATTGCCGACCAGACGGAATAACGGCCACCGACCCAATCCCAGAACGGAAACATGTTTTCGGGGTCAATACCGAATGCCTGTACGGCTTCGGTATTGGTTGATGCTGCGACAAAATGTTTCGCCAGGTCTTTCTCGGTGCCGTAATTTAAGAACCAGGCGCGCGCAGAGTGCGCATTCATCATGGTTTCCAGCGTGGTGAACGTCTTGGAGGCGATGATGAACAGCGTGGTTTCGGGATTGACTTTCTGCAACAGTGCATCGAGATCGTGACCGTCGACATTGGAAACGAAATGCATCGTCAGGCGCGGATGCGAAAAGGAGCGTAATGCCTGACACGCCATTTTGGGACCCAGATAGGAACCGCCGATGCCGATATTGACGATATCCGTGATCACCTTGCCGTTATATCCGAGCCATTGTCCTGACCGAACTCGTTCAGTGAATGGCTCGATACGATCCAGTACCGCATGAACGTCATGAATCACATTCTGGCCATCCGCTTTCAGCACAGTGTCGCGCGGCATGCGCAATGCGGTATGCAGCGCAGGGCGCCGTTCGGTGCCGTTGATTTTTTCGCCGGCGAACATTGCATTGCGTTGCCGTTCCGTCCCGCGTTCGCGCGCGAGAGAAAAAAGCAATTTCATCGTCGTGCCGTTCAGCCGGTTCTTGGAATAGTCGAGGAACAGGCCGGCAACCTCCATCGACAATGCGGAGGAACGCGACGGTTCCTGCGAGAATAATTCTCGCAATTGCCAGTCTTTCGCCTCGGCGTAATGTGACTGCAGTGACTGAAAGGCTGCGGTAGCGGGTAAGGGCGTCATTGGCGGCACTTGGGTAAAAATGGTATTTAGCTTAACTATACAGCACGAACAGGTAATTTAATTACAAATAATCAAAGCATAAGTCGATTGTTTTTATATATATTTTTGGATAACTTCAAGGGTATTCTATTAAAATCGCTCTGGAATATTGCATAATTTAGTAAAGTGCGGATCGGACAGCGATCGCAATAGTGCAATTTTTTTGTAGTATAATTTCATATATTCATTTAAGCAAGGTTTCGATCATGGCCATTCATTCTGTCCTCAATTCGGTTACTGCACGGATTACCGAAAGAAGTCGGCCTTATCGCAGCACTTATCTGCAACGCCTGGAAGCGGCGCGTCGCCAAGGAGTGCAGCGCGGGACCTTGAGCTGTACCAACCTTGCGCACGGATTTGCCGCTTTTCCGGCCAACGACAAACTCGTATTGAAGCAGCAGAAAAAGCCTTCGGTGGCGATCGTGTCGGCTTACAACGACATGTTGTCCGCCCATCAGCCATTTGAACGCTTTCCGCAAATCATCAAGGAAGCAGTGCGTGCCGCTGGCGGCGTCGCGCAATTCGCCGGCGGCACGCCGGCCATGTGCGACGGCATCACGCAAGGCCAGCCGGGCATGGAACTGTCGCTGTTTTCGCGTGACACGATCGCGATGGCCACCGCAATTGCGTTGTCGCACAACATGTTCGATGCGGCGGTATATCTGGGCGTGTGCGACAAGATCGTGCCGGGCCTTTTGATCGGCGCGCTGCACTTTGGACATTTGCCGGCGGTATTCATTCCCGCAGGCCCGATGACCAGCGGCATGTCCAACCCGGAAAAATCCAGGATTCGCCAACTGTATGCGCAAGGCAAGATCGGTCGCGATGCGCTATTGGAAGCGGAAGCGCAGTCGTATCACGGCGCCGGCACCTGTACTTTCTACGGTACAGCCAACAGCAATCAAATGTTGATGGAAGTAATGGGATTGCATTTGCCGGGAACCGCATTCATCACCCCGAATACGCCATTGCGCGATGCATTGACTGCCGCTGCCGCACGCCGTGCAGTCGAGATCAGCGAACCTGGCGCAGCCTATACGCCGGTCGGACATGTGGTGGACGAGAAATCGATCGTCAATGCGATCGTCGCATTGCTGGCCACCGGCGGTTCGACCAACCATACGCTGCATCTGGTTGCGATTGCGAAGGCGGCCGGTATCGTGATCGACTGGGACGACTTCAGCAAGCTGTCGGCAGTGGTGCCATCGATCACCCGCATCTATCCGAATGGCGATGCCGACATCAATCATTTCCACGCAGCCGGCGGCACCGGTTTCGTCATCCGGGAACTGCTGGATGCGGGCCTGCTGCATGATGATGTGACGACTGTCCTCGGACACGGTTTGCGCGCGTATGGTGCCGAACCGTTTCTGCAGGATCAGGCGGTGGTGTGGCGCCCCGCGCCGAAAAACAGTGCCGATGAAAAAGTGCTGCGGTCCGCCGCCGCACCGTTTTCCGCTGATGGCGGATTGCGGCTGTTATCGGGCAATCTCGGGCGCGCGGTCATCAAGGTCTCCGCGGTAAAGCCGCAGCATCGCATTGTCGAGGCACCGGCGATCGTGTTCGATTCGCAGGAAGCATTCATGCTGGCGTATAAAGCGGGCGAACTCGATCGCGATTTCATCGCCGTGGTGCGCTATCAGGGCCCGCGCGCCAACGGCATGCCGGAACTGCATGCCCTGACACCGGCGCTGGGCAGCCTGCAGGATGCCGGCCGTCATGTGGCACTGGTCACTGACGGCCGCATGTCCGGCGCATCCGGCAAAGTGCCGGCGGCCATCCATGTGTCGCCGGAAGTGCTGGCAGGCGGTCCGCTCGGACGCGTCCGCAGCGGCGACATGATTCGGCTGGATGCCGAGGCAGGCGTTTTGCAGGCATTGGTGCCGCAGGCGGAGTGGGTTGCGCGCACCATCGCTGTCGGCGATCTGTCGGCCAACCAGGTCGGCATGGGCCGCGAGTTGTTCGCAATGTTCCGCAAGTCGGTGAGTGCGGCGGAAGAGGGCGCGACCACGTTCGACCTGCCGCCGCCGCTGCACATGCCTGAGGAAAACGACAACCAGCTCGCGGTCCCGGAAGAGCAGTCGTCGTCCGATGAAGATACGCTGATTCGGAACAATTAATACAATTGCGGGACAGAGTTTACAAGGCGCCGCAGCGCGCCGAGTTATCTCGATCCCTGGAAGGGACTCTGTCCCCAACATTTTAAAAGCAAACAAAGAAAGTTAACGTAGCGATCGGATAAGTAGGGCGGAAAAGCGAAGCGCCTTCCGCCGGATGGAGACGTTTTAACCGAATGATCTACCGGGCCACTCTGTCCCCAACAACTTAAGGAACAACATGACCCTGCTTGAAATAATGCGCGCATCGCCGGTGATACCGGTTATCGCGATCGATGATATAAACCATGCGGTGCCGCTCGCCAAGGCACTGGTTGCAGGAGGCATCCGGGTGCTGGAAGTGACGCTGCGAACCGAACACGGCCTGCCTGCGATCCGCGCGATTGCCGAACAGGTGCCGCAGGCGATTGTCGGTGTCGGCACCTTGACCCAACCCGATGAATTCGCCGCGGCCCGTGATGCCGGTGCGGTGTTCGGTGTATCGCCCGGTCTGACGCCGAGCCTGATTCAGGCCGCCAGGACCAGCGGATTGCCCTTGCTCCCCGGCGTAATGACGCCATCCGAAGTGATGGCTGCGCGCGAGGCCGGATTTCGCCAGTTGAAGCTGTTTCCCGCAGTACCCGCCGGCGGCGTCGGCATGCTGAACGCGATCGCTGGGCCCTTGCCTGACATGATGTTTTGTCCAACCGGCGGCATCTCGCAGGAAACGGCGGCGCAATTCCTCGCATGCAAAAATGTCGTGTGTGTCGGCGGTTCGTGGCTGACACCCAAAGACGCATTGCAGGCGGGCGACTGGACGAGGATTACCGCGCTGGCGCGTGCGGCAAGCGCATTGCGGGCCTGACAATTTGCTGCCCTAAGGCTCATTTAAAATGCCAGCCATCGGCGGTAATGCCTTTTCGACCCGTTCACCCTGAGTTGCGCCAGCTTACCGAAGGGGTTGTCAGCAGAACTGATATCCTTCGATACGCCTTAAAAAGCTACTCATGGCGAACGGAGTTTGCCAAACAGAACTAAGTCCCGGCCGGTATTGTTACGTGCGGGTTCACTTGGCGAACAATTGCCCTATATCGGCAAATGCCTTGAACTCAAGGGCATTGTGGCTGGGATCGAAAAAGAACATGGTAGCCTGTTCGCCGACCTCGCCCTTGAAACGGATATACGGTTCGATCTCGAATTTCGTTCCCGCTTTTTTCAGGCGGTCTGCCAGCTCCTGCCACTGTTCCATCGGCAATACCACGCCGAAATGCGGAACCGGCACATGTTTGCCATCCACTTCATTATGGTCAGCCGGCCGTGGGGAGACCGGTGCCAGATGCGCGACGATCTGGTGGCCATAGAAATCGAAATCGATCCATTCATTCGAGCTGCGTCCCTCGGCGCACCCCATCACATCACGATAAAAGGTGCGCGCGGCATCCAGATCATGGACCGGGAATGCGAGATGAAACGGGTGGGTAGCAGGCATGACAGGGTCCTCGGGCAGGAAATTGATGGGAGCCGATTGTGACATTGGTTCAATCGCAATCGGATTGCTATCGGCTAATTTTATAATAAATCTTAACCAAGATACATGGCGGGGCGGACAACATGATTTGCCGCACTTTCGCCCGCACTTTCACTGATCTGCTCGGGTGCCTGGCACGGCAGCAGAAGAAGGCGCAGTACGGATAGTACAATCGGCCTGTGGCGATTCACATTCCGAGCGGCTTCAAGTGCTCGGCAGCAGCGCGTCTTCGCGTCCACGGATGCTTCCAGTATTTACCCACAGAAGGAAATCAATCGCATGCATGCAGTAGCGTTTATCCAGGACATGGCCGTGATCATGCTGATAGCCGGCGTCGTTACCGTTCTGTTTCACCGCCTCAAACAGCCGGTGGTGCTGGGCTACATTGTCGCCGGTGTCATCATCGGACCGCACACGCCGCCATTCCAGATGATTCAGGATGAGCATACCATCAAGATCCTGGCCGAACTGGGAGTGGTTTTCCTGATGTTTTCACTGGGACTGGAATTCAGCCTGAAGAAATTGAGCCGGGTCGGCGCGACCGCAGTCGTCGCTGCGCTGGCAGAAATCATGCTGATGATCTGGATCGGCTACGAGATCGGCGGGTTCTTCGGGTGGGGTACGATGGACTCATTGTTCCTGGGCGCGATGCTGGCGATTTCATCGACCACCATCATCGTCAAGGCGCTGGACGACCTCGGCATAAAGAAGGAAAAATTCGCCCAACTGATTTTTGGCATCCTGATTGTCGAGGATATCCTGGCGATCGGCATGATTGCGTTGCTGTCGGGTATTGCGACGACCGGTTCGGTTGATGCCGCAGATGTATTTGCGACAGTCGGCAAGCTGTCGCTTTTCATGATTGTCGCAATGGTGCTGGGGCTGCTGATGGTGCCGCGGCTGCTCGCCTATGTGGCCAAGTTCCAGAGCAACGAGATGCTGCTGATCACGGTGTTGGGACTGTGCTTCGGCTTTTGCCTGCTGGTGCTTAAACTCAATTACAGCATTGCGCTGGGCGCATTCATGATCGGTGCGATCATGGCCGAAGCACGGCAACTGTACCTGATTGAACGGCTGATCGAACCGGTGCGCGACATGTTCAGCGCTATTTTCTTCGTGACGATCGGGCTCATGTTCGATCCGAAAGTACTGGTCACTTATGCGGTTCCGATCGCAGTCGTCACCATTGCGGTGGTGGTCGGCAAGGTGCTCGCCTGCAGCCTCGGCACGTTTCTGGCCGGCCATGACGGCCGTACATCGTTGCGGGTCGGCATGGGCTTGGCGCAGATCGGAGAATTTTCTTTCATTATTGCCGCGCTCGGCCTGACGCTGAAGGTCACCAGTGACTTCCTGTATCCGATCGTGGTTGCGGTGTCGGCCATTACTACCTTGTTGACGCCGTATCTGATCAAACTTGCCGACCCGCTATCGGCCAGGGCGGCAAAGTCGATGCCGCAAACCATGGCGAAGGTTTTCGGGCGTTACACGATCTGGCTGGAGAGCATGCAATTGGAAGGCGACAGAGCGGCACTTGCCAAAATCATCTTGCGGATACTGTTGCAGGTGCTGATCAATTGCGCGCTGATTGCCGCCGTGTTCCTGGCGGGGGCGTTTTTCGTCGCGAGCATCGAAAAAACCATCCTGGCCTGGATTTCGGAGGAAGCAGTACAGAAAGCGATAGTATGGGGCGGGGCGCTGATCATTTCGCTTCCTTTCCTGATTGCGACTTATCGCAAGCTCAAGGCATTGAGCTTGTTGCTGGCGGAATTGGGGGTGAGATCCGATGTCGCCGGACGATACACGAAGGGCTTGCGGCGCTCCATCGCGGAGGTGATTCCAATTCTGTCCATCGCCGGTATTCTGCTGTTGATTGGGGTGCTGAGCGTTAAAATCCTGCCTCCCGCGCAATTGCTGATTGTTGTGTTTGCGGTGGCGGCTGTGCTCGCTGCACTGCTCTGGAAGCCCTTTGTAAGGTTGCACTCCCGGCTGCAGATCGCTCTTTTTGAGACATTGGACGAAAAGCCGGACAAAAAACGCTGGTAAATTCCTTGGTTGGATCTTGGGGGCTGCGGGCGCAAGCAGCTCCGCTCGACCGGCTCCCAGATGTTTTTATACGAAGATAACAGGCCGATCCGTTAAAATATCCAGCCTGATACACTTTTGCTGCTGACCATGACCCAAGACGAACTGAAACAAGCTGTCGCCCGTGCCGCAATCGACTATGTGGTTGACGGCGCCGTCATCGGCGTCGGCACCGGCTCCACCGCGAATTTTTTCATCGATGAACTCGGCAAGATCAAACATCGCATCAGGGGAGCGGTCGCGTCATCCGAGGCTACCGCCGCGCGGCTGAAGTCGCACGGCATTACGGTTTTCGACCTCAATGAAGTTGATTCAATGCCGGTGTATATCGATGGCGCCGATGAGATTACGCCGCAAGGCGCAATGATCAAGGGCGGCGGCGCGGCGTTGACGCGCGAGAAAATCGTCGCATCCGTAGCCGATCAATTCATTTGCATCGCCGACGGCTCCAAACTGGTCGATGTGCTGGGCAATTTTGCGTTACCGGTGGAAGTGATTCCGATGGCGCAAGCGGTGGTCCGCCGTCGATTGGCGGCGCTGGGCGGCCAACCGCGTCTGCGCATGAAAGACGGCAAGCCGCTGGTCACCGATAACGGCTGCCTGATTATTGATGTCGCCAGCTTGGAAATCCGCAATCCGGTGGAATTGGAAGCGACCATTAACAACATAGTCGGTGTGGTGACGGTCGGCCTGTTTGCCATGCATGGCGCGAATGTGTGCCTGCTGGGAACTGCACAAGGCGTGAAGACATTGAAATTCTGAGCGAGGGTAGGCGCCAAGGGGATTAAAAGGGTCAGCAGCGCTTGAAACAAATTGATGCTGTCCCTTTTCTCCCTTCCCGGTTGCGGGATCTATTCGTCAGGCAGCATATGTTGCTTAATGAGGCGCTTTCGTGACTCGAGGCCTGAGCTAGCAAGCAGACGCAGCAGATAGCCGGGCCCGCCCGTGGGTCAAGTTGCGCAACGCATCACTAGCCAGATCCAGTTCGGCAGACGGCAAGCGGATAACGAGCTTGACCACCGTACCATGACCGCTGTCCACCAGCATGTAATCCTCATGTTCCAGCCAGCGGCGCACCCGCGCCTCGTCTGCGTAGTCAATCTCCATCGTGAGTTCCACATGAGAAACGCGCTCAATGCGTTGCGCATGCTTCAACGCGGTGGCAATGGAGTCGGTATAGGCCCGTACCAGTCCCCCTGCGCCCAGTTTAATGCCGCCGTAATAGCGGACTACGGCACCTAAGACGCCATCCAGATCGTGGTGGCGCAATACTTCCAGGATCGGGCGTCCCGCTGTTCCGGACGGTTCGCCGTCGTCCGACATTCCGGACTGGCCGCCTGCCATCAGCGCCCAGCAGACATGTGTGGCTGCATGGTGCTGGACACGGATGTTCTGAAGCTCCTTCATGGCAGCATCGCGGTCGGTAACCGGGATGGCGAACCCGATAAAGCGGCTCTTGCGGATTTCGGTTTCTACCTGGACTGCGGAAGATAAAGTGTAAGTGCGCAACTGGAGCCCATCGTCCTCAGTCGATAATCTGCCTGTCAGATCAGTGCTGCAGAACGGCCGTGTGAATTTCAAGAGATGTGGAGCGGAGCGCAAAACTCCCGCTAAATCCACTCGCTGGTTTGCATCCCGGAACAGACATCAGTGTAGCAGTTCCTGACTATCCCATTGGCACGGCCTTGGCCGCATCGCTTTGCGACAAGTAAAGTCGATCGGGCTAAAATAAAGTCGGTCAGGAAGCTGGTAAGCTTCAAAAAAGCATTCAAGCTGCTGATTGGGCTGAAATAAACACCGAGGCCGTCTACTTCCAGTACGGTTCTTGATGAAAAGACATTCTATGAATAAGAAAATATCAACATGGCGATGAACGACATGTATGCGGCGATCGAACCGGCGCGCACGGAGATCGATATGCTCGATGGTCCAACCGTGGTCGAGTTCGGTGCCCCCTGGTGCGGGTACTGCAAGGCTGCCCAACCGCTGCTGGCCTCCGCTGTCGCCGCCCATCCGCGCGTACGCCATATCAAGATCGAAGACGGCAGGGGCCGAGCGCTGGGGCGCTCGTTCAGAGTGAAACTCTGGCCTACATTGGTCTTTCTAAGCCGCGGCAGGGAAATCACGCGCCTGGTCCGGCCCGGCGACGCAAGCGCGATCCGCCAAGCCCTCGCGCAGATCGACGTCGCCGACTGACTGCATGTACTTCCTGCGTTTACGGGCAAGCGGAAAGCGCGAACCAGACCTCGACCCCGAACTTCATCGATTTGCAGATCGCTTCGACGCCACCAAGCCATCCTGACTCGCTTGAGTCAGATAGTACGGCATCAGCAAAATACCTTGCGCGCCAATCGGTGTGCAAACTGCCTATATCGAACCGGATAGTCCCTGGGAAAACGGTTACTGCGAATCCTTCAATGGCGAATTCCGTAACCGGTTGCTGGACGGCGCTGCTACAGTTTCAAGGAAGCGGTCCAGATTGAACGCTGGCGCTACCACTATCACCATGCTAGGATTCAGGCCGCCGGCACGTTTTGGCATGTTCATTGCTTTGTTCAAATAACTTGAATTTCATGAAGTGCATTTTCACAAATCTGGTGCAAGCGCCAGTGGACCTGTCTGGCCTTCGGATGCTCTTGATGGTTTGTGACTTTTAAACCTTGCATAGAAGGATATGAAGATGAACCTCTCGCGCAAGTCCGCACGCGCAATGAGATCCACCCGCATTCAGCGCTGAAGTAGAAATCACCTCGCATGTTTCGGAGAGAGCTATCGCGTCAGGCTCGTTCAATTGACGAAAATTAATTGCTAAACCATGTCCGGGAATATGGGAGCAAGATCACAGGAAGGGTACAAATGAAAGCGCTCAAATCGATAAGTTTCTTGATGGCGGTCTGCTTGCTGACTGCTGCGGCACATGGGCAGGAACTGACGGGCACGCTCAAAAAAATCAAGGAAACTGGCTCCATCACGCTCGGTGCCCGGGAGTCGGCAGCGCCATTCAGCTATAGTCTGGAAAGCACCCGTTTCACAGGCTATTCGTACGATATCATGATGAAGGTGCTTGATCGGATCAAGTCCGAGCTCAAGATGCCCGAGCTGAAGTGGCGGGTGATGCCGTTTACGGCACAGAATCGGATTCCGCTCATCCAGAACGGCACGATCGACTTCGAATGCTCGTCTACCACCAACACGCTCGAGCGCCAGCAGCAGGTGGCGTTTTCAAACAGCATTTTTATCATCGGATCGAGGTTGATCACCGCCAAGGACTCCGGCATCAAGGACTTCGACGACCTCAAGGGCAAGAACGTGGCGACCACCGCCGGCACCACCTCCGAGAGATTGATCAACAAGCTCAATGAGAAAAAAGCCCTGGGCGTGAACGTGATCGCGGCGCGCGAAAACAGCCAGGCGTTTCTGGCCATGGAAAGCGGCCGTGCAGTGGCCTTCATGATGGACGACGCCATCCTGTACGGCGAACGCGCCAAGTCCAAGTCCCCCGAAAAATGGGCCGTGGTGGGCACCCCGCAATCGCGCGAAGCCTACGGCTGCATGATGCGCAAAGACGACGCTCAGTTCAAGAAGGTGGTCGACGATGCGCTGACGAACCTGATGAAGTCCGGCGAAATCAACCAGATCTACAAGAAATGGTTCGAGCAGCCTATCCCTCCCCGTGGCACTGTGCTGGCATTCCCGCTCTCCGAAGAGATGAAGCAGCTCTACGCCCACCCGAACGATAAAGCCATCGAGTAAGTGGATCGATGCGGGACCGGGTTGCGGCGGCTTGCCGCCATAACCCGGTGCGATCGGAACAGTGCCCGCATGCGCAATCGGTATAGAAGAGGGTTGAATGGGATACGAATGGAATTGGCAGGTTTTTCTACAACCGGCGAGCGGAACGGAGACTTATCTGGACTGGCTGCTTGCCGGACTCTGGACGACAGCGAAGATGGGAACGCTGGCGTGGATGCTGGCCTTTGTTTTGGGGTCGCTGCTGGGCGTCATGCGAACCGCGCCGCATCGCCTGTTGTCGCGGGCCGCGACGGTGTATGTCGAAATCGTGCGCAACGTGCCGCTGATCGTTCAATTATTTCTATGGTACTACTTGGCTCCAAAGTTTCTGCCGGATGCATGGCGGACATGGTTGTTCGCGCAGCCTCCGGCTACTACTGCGTTCGTGACCGCCACACTGGGTCTGGGATTTTTCACGGCGGCCCGGGTATGCGAGCAAGTCCGCGCCGGCATCGATTCCCTGCCAAAAGGGTTGCGCAACGCTGCCCTGGCTATGGGCTTCACGTTGCCCCAGGCATACCGTCACGTCCTTCTACCGGTCTCGTACCGGCTTATCGTGCCACCAATGACATCTGAAATGCTTAGCATATTCAAGAACTCATCCATCGCCGCCACGGTGGGGGTGCTGGAGCTCTTCGCCCGGGCGCGGCAGCTTAACGACTACACGGCGCGCGGGTACGAATCGTTCATTGCGGTTGTGCTGTGCTATCTCTTGATCAATGCCATGGTCATGCTCTTGATGACCTTGGTGGAAAAGCGCGCGCGCCTGCCGGGCTTCATGGGTTCACGATAGGAAGGAACACATGCTCGGTCTGGATTTCAGTTTCCTGGCGCCCGAGGCGGGCGGCGCACTCATGCACGGCATGCTCGTCTCGCTACAGGTGGCCGGCACCGCACTGGCCGTCGGGCTGCTCTGGGGCACGACCCTGGCCATGATGCGCCTGTCCCGCTCCCGTCTGCTGTCATGGTTTGCCGCCGGATACGTCAATCTGTTCCGGTCGATTCCATTGGCCATGGTGCTCCTGGGGTTCTACCTCGTGGTGCCGCAGATTCTCAAGAGCCTATTCGTGGGCGCTGCCACCATGGATACAAGGTTGATGTCGGCGCTGGTCGGTTTTGCATTGTTCGAGTCTGCGTACTACGCAGAAATCATGCGCGCGGGCATCCAAAGTGTGCCCAAGGGTCAGTTCTGGGCAGCATGCGCCTTGGGAATGCGGCCTCTGCAAGCTATGCGCATAGTCGTTCTACCGCAGGCGTTCCGCAACATGCTGCCCCTGCTGCTCACGCAGTTGATCGTGCTGTTCCAGGATACGTCACTGGTATATGTGATTTCCCTGGCAGATTTTTTCACCAGTGCCGAGGGCATCGGTGAGCGCGACGGACGCGTCGAAGAGATGATGATCGTCGCCGGTGTTATCTATTTTATTATCTGCTTCGCCGCCTCGCGCGCGGTGCAGCACCTTGGCCGGAATGGAAAGATATGATTGAATTGTCTCGAGTATCGGTCAGTATCCTATCTTTGCCGATACCTCGAGCCCGTTGAGTTCGCAGCCTGTTAGGCCTTACGCGCGCCCTTTGATTTGAGCGCGCGTAATTTTACAAACAGAATTAAGTCCGTGATAACCAGGACTTTATCCGACAGAAATTCTTTATTTTGCAATGCCCGTGGTGGCCAGAAGAGTAGTCAGTGCGAAACCAAGTGAACGCAGGCTGGCTTTGGGCTCCACATCAAGGTACTCGTCAAGAGAATGGTTCCGGTCGCCGATACCAGATGCAATGGTAATCGCCGGAATCCCCAGACTCATGGGCACATTTTGATCAGTGCTGGACTCGGCGAGCCGAGGATTCCAGCCGTGTGCCGCGGAAGCAGCCAGAGCTGCCTTCACCAAGTCCTGGTCTTTCGAGGTATTACCTGCAGGCCGGTCGCCTACCAGCTTGACGTCCACCGTGATTTTCCCGTTTTTGGTCGAACGGGTGTTGTTTTCAGCAGCCACTGCGCGCTCGGGAAATTGCAGAAACGTCTTCTCCAATGCCGCCAGATCGGTTGCCGAGGAAGAACGCATGTCTACCAGCATCCATGCTTCTACGGGGATGGAATTTACCGACGTTCCACCTCCGATAACGCCAACGCTATAGGTCGTTCCCGCAGGTGCCTGTACTTTCGACAGATCGGAGATAACATTGGCAAGCGCGTACATCGGATTAACGGTTCCAAAAGCTTTGAAACTGTGGCCGCCAGGACCGTTGAATCGAACTTCATAACGCTTGCTGCCAGCTGCGGTGTTCGCAATCTGGTCCGGGGCATTGCCGTCAAACGCAATAAATGACTTGATTCGTTCTTTGTACTGGCCTTTGTTGAGCAAATACTTAACACCGCGCAAGTCGCCCAGGCCCTCTTCACCGACGCTACCGACAAAAAGTACATCTTTTGTCGTCTTGACGTTCGCTGCATTCATGGCGCGCACAATGCCAAGTATGCTCGCGAGCCCTCGCGTGTCGTCGATAATGCCTGGCGCCTTGAGCTTCGTCCCTTCGCGTTTGATCGTGAGGTCTACCTTCCTGTCGAACACAGTATCAAGGTGGGAGACGAATGCCACGATCTCTCCGGAGTTGGACGTACCCTTGCGAAGACCAAGGACATTGCCTTCTTCATCAATGGTGACATCTGATAAACCGGCCTCTTTCAGCAACGCGGCAAAGGCGCGGGCTTTCTGTTCCTCCTGGCGAAGAGGTGCGGGAATCTGTTGAAGCGCAATATTCTGTTCAACAATCCGATCGTGATCCTTTTCCAGAAACGCCATCGATGCCTTGTATTGAGCGCTTTTCATTACGACCTCAACAGCCGGATGCTTGAACTGGCCCGATGCATCCTGCGCGGCTATGCTCGCAGAGAAAGGGAACAATGCTACAAGGGTGACAATGATGGTACTGCGGACTGTTTTAAGCACTGGTTTTCTCCGTACGATTTTGAAATTTATTTCTCGACACGCCAACAATGAATACCCTTGACTGGTTGCTCTCGCATGCGCAATCCAAAGTGGGATGCTCTCAGGAGCGGCAGATTACCATACATCAGGAGTGCGGTTTTGACCAGCGGTCAGCAATCAATGAAAGCGTTGCATGGACGCCGCAGTTTGTTAAGTAACGAAGCGATGCTGTCAGACAGCAGGAGATTGGACGCTTACATCCGGCCTTCTGTCGCGGCATGACCGCTGGCCTCCATGGAATTCGCTGATGACCGCCCAATTTCTAACACGATCTTTCAAGCTCACGGCTCTTATCGGGTACCGCCCAATAGTGACCGCTGCCGCAGGCGTCCCAAGCACGTGACATAGACGCTGTCCGACAAAGAAGTTTTTGGCGTTCACCGCCTGGGCTTACCGGTATGTTTAGTACCTTTCCCCATGCTCTCAAGGTATCCGGCAGCAACCAGCACTTCCTTGATAATCCAGTCTCTAAAAATCTTGACCTCGCTGCGGGGCGATGCGGATCCATCCATCAGCCAGTACGCATAATCGCTGTTGCCCAGTTGTGCATCCGCTTGCGCGACCAGTCGGCCGTCCTGCAGCATGGGCAGCACCAACGCCACTCTGCCTAGAGCGACGCCATGTCCCTCCAGCGCTGCCTGTATCACTTGGTCATATTGATTGAAGTGCAGATACGCCCGGGGCTTTGCGTCGGGGAAGCCGGTGGCGCTGAGCCAGTCCGACCATCGCAACCATGGACGGGCACGCTCGTCCAGTTCGAGCAATACTTCATTCAACAGCGCTTTCGGGTTCTTGAAAGCACGTGCTGCAACCGACCTGTTCGCTACCGGCAAGACCTTTTCTCCGAATAGCCGCACCGCGCCTGCAGGCGCTTCGGCATCGCGGCAATAGCGGATCGCGAGGTCGATGCCTTCCTGCTTCAGATCCAGCATCCGGTTGTTGGCCGCCACCCGCACATCGATATGCGGATGCGCAGACTGGAATGCGCCGAGCCTGGGCAGTATCCACAGCGATGTCACGCCGATGCTCGCGCTGACGGTGACCGGTCGTATGCGGCCGCCCTTGCGCACAGATTCATTGAAATCCGCAAGACGATCCAGCCATGGCGACGCCAAATGGAACAGCCGTTCGCCTGCATCGGTCAGCGCGAGCGACCGGTGCTTGCGGATAAACAGCGGTGTGCCGAGATGGTCTTCAAGAGCATGGATTTGACGGCTGACTGCAGGCTGCGTCAGGCACAGGTCTTGTGCCGCCAGCGTGATGCTCATGCGTCTGGCGACTGCGACAAAGCCGCGGATCGCATCTAGCGGCGGGATGGTCAGGAGTTGGTTACTCATGCATTGTATTCATGTATGGCATGCATAAATTGCGTTTGTATCTTTATACGGCCCCTATAGAATTCAGGGCGTCCGTCACATTTATAGCATGAAAAATCATCATGCGAAACTAATTGAAACGGTTGGCTTGTTTGCCACAAGGAGTGCAACAATGAATCGATCGTGGAAAAGCCCGCTGGTCATTGTGATCTGCGGCGGCATCATCATGGGGCTGGCGCTCGGGGTGCGGCATGTGCAGGGGCTGTTTTTGTTGCCGATGACATCCGAGCGTGGCTGGAGCAGGGAAAATTTCGCATTAGCCATGGCCTTGCAAAATCTGGTCTGGGGACTGCTGATGCCTTTTACCGGCATGATCGCCGACAAGTTCGGCACGGCCAAGGTACTGCTGGGCGGATGCCTGATGTACGCTGCGGGTCTATGCCTTATGGCGTATTCGACCTCCAGTATTGAATTGCTGCTGACCGGCGGCCTGATGATCGGCGCCGGGTTGTCCGCCACCTCGTTCGGCACCGTGTATGGCGCGTTGAGCCGCCTGATCGCACCGGAACGGCGCGGCTGGGCGCTTGGTCTGGCCGGTGCGGTCGGCGGGCTCGGGCAGTTTGTGATGGTGCCGGCAACGCAAGGCTTTATTTCCGGTTTTGGCTGGCTGATGGCCCTGGTCATCATGGCGGGTCTGATGCTGGTGATCTCGCCGCTGTCGGGTGGGCTGGCGGAGCCGCCTAACGCGGCCCCCGGCCAGAAGGACCAGTCGCTGCGCGAGGCGCTGGGCGAGGCGTTTTCCCACAAGGGATTCTGGCTGCTCAATCTGGGATTTCTGGCATGCGGCTTTCAGCTCGCATTCATCGCGGGGCATCTGCCGGCCTACCTGATGGACAAGGGCATGAGCGGGCGAAGCGCGGTGATCGCATTGTCGCTGATTGCGCTTGCCAATATCGCCGGTACTTACTACTCCGGCATTCTGGGCACGAAGTATCGGCGCAAGCAGTTGCTGGCGTATAACTACCTGGCGCGGTCGGTTGCGATTGGGGCATTCGTGATGCTGCCGCTCAGCGAATTCACGTTGTATGCGTTTGCCGTCATCATGGGCTTGCTGTGGCTGGGCACGGCGCCATTGACCAACGGCCTGGTGTCGCAAGTGTTCGGCGTGAAGTATCTGACCACGCTGTTCGGCTTCGTGTTTGTCGGGCACCAGATCGGCGGGTTCCTGGGTGCGTGGCTGGGCGGTTGGGTATTTGATGTGACCAAGTCATACGACCTGGTGTGGATCGGCTCGATCGTGCTCGGTCTGGCCGCCGCTGCGCTGCATTGGCCGATCGATGACCGCCAGGTGGTCCGGCTGCAAACCGCTTAAGCGCATCGAGGAGAGACAATCATGGGACGAATTCACCCGGGAACCGTTTTACTGGCGGTCAGTGCGGTTCTCATCGGAGGCTGGGCGTTCACGAAGTTGCTGGAGCCCGCGAACATGCTGGAGATGATCCGGCTATTTTCGATGTGCTGAAAAATTGTTTTGTCACTCCTGATTAAAAGGGGCCAGCATCGCTTGAAACAAGGCGATGCCGGCCCTTTTTTCATTTGCGGTACGTATAGTACATTGGCTGCCTGGCTCGGGCGGCAACTATTCTTCCACGTGCCGAAGCACTAAACTGGTTGCGGCGATCTCTCCTTAACTGCCGGTTCGCGTGATTTTCCAGATTACGCCGGTGCCCGGAATCTGCACTAACGGCCCATTGTTGGCGCCGATGAATTTCGTCCGCGGGTCGCTAACACCGAAGTCTCGCACCGCGCCGTAATCAACCAGGTAAAGCGCACCGTCCGGACCGAACCTGACGGTTATGGGCCGATTGATGCCGCGAAGCTGATTGGCGAATGCTGAATCAACTTCGACGTTGCAAGTGGGGCTGCCGTCCGCCGCATGGCTTTGGGAGCCTTGCGGGCAATTGAAAGCAAAACGCGACAGCTGCAGCTCGTTGGGATTGGCCGGATCGGTGAAGTTCACGAGCTCGATATCGTGGCCCGCAGCGGGACTGCCGTTTTCCGGCGAGAAGCCAAAGTCGCCCTCGCGTGCCACCAGCGCCGCATGTTGTTTGACCACCCCTTGGACAAACGATCCGGGCGCGAAATCGAGCCCCACTGCGGCCACGTCTGCCGGTTCGATGGCAATAGGAGCGACCGGAGGCTGCGGAGGGAAAGCCAATAGGTGGTGGACGGGAATATCCTGCTTTTTAATCGCGGCAATGTTGGGGAAGAGATCGTCCCCGGGGCCGCCAATCGGATTAAAGACCGACTGTGTGGAATCAAGGAAGCCAAAGCGGTCCGGCCAGCCGTGATATTCGGGCGTGCCGTCCGGATTTTTTCGAGCGATTACCAGCCGGTCCGGCGCATTGTTGACCGGTCGCGCACCGCGCTCATCCTCGCCGTTTTCGGAGACCATCAACTCGCCTTTCAGCGGATGGTCGGACGGAGAGAAGCGAAGCCCGTAAGGGTTACGGAATCCCCAGGCGACGGGTTCGATCGTGTTCATCGGATCGGCGATGCGCGCGCGCAGGATCGCACCGGTGCACATGCCTTTGCTGGTAGCATCTTCAAACGCAGGTACCACTGCACCGGGACGCTGCACGCCATGATTTGAATAGCCGCTCGTCATGTGGCCATCGCCTGAATCGAACAGCGCATTACTAAGCGTAATGCCCTGGCATGCGATGTCATGCTGGTTTCCACCCGCGCCATTATCGTGTCCGGTTACTCCGGAATTGGTGGCAGACCCTTGCGACCAATAAAGCCAAGGGCTTTGGACGACAATTTGCTCGGTCGGATGATCACCCGTTGGCAGCCCGGTAATGATTGGCTTCACTACCCCGGTTGCGATGTCTACCGATGAGATCCGCGAAGTGTTGTTGGCCATACCGGGCGCGCCGCGTACCCCCTGATTGGAGTCGCTGGCAAATAAAGTGCCGCCGCGCACGTCATTCTCGAATGCGAGCCCTATGGCCGGACCGTCAGGCTGAAAGCCGCCGCTCGCGGCAGTGGGTTTCGCAAGCGGGCCCGCAATTTGATTGCCGTTCTGGTCGAATATGAGGAGATTGGGTGTGAAAGGATTGCTTGGGTCGAACTTGCCCACACCGGGCACTTTCGTATTGTCATTGCAAGGACTAGGCAAGCCGGTACCGGACTCGAGTGCCACTACGCGGAAGTTGTTGCCTGCGCTAATGAAAGCAATATCGGTCGGGAAATTTAAGCCTTTGGCAAACACTTGCACTTTATAGCCTGTCGGCACCACGATATCTTCGCCGTTTCCAGGATCAAAGAACGCGGTCTCATTCGGACAAGCCGGATTGGCAGCAGTGATTCCCCACGCTGCCGTTGGCGCGATGCCGGTAAGGGCCAGCGCAACCGCACCTGCCATCAAGGCTGGTTGAAAAAACGTCATGCCGATTAGGGAATTGCGCGGTAGACGCTGCACTGGCGATGGGATTGTGCTCATGATGTCTCCTTTGGTATTTATTGCAGTAGTTAATCGTCTAGCCTGCGCTGACGAGGTACCGGGAAAAACCAGGAGCAATAAACAGATTGCGGCAGGAACACCAAACTGGACGTTCTTCAGAAGAACGGCGAGGTACGACACGACGAGCGAGGTACAACGAATTACATTTTTCAGAGTATTTTGGGACAGTTAAAAATTAAGAGTATTAGAGGTAGTTAAAAAGTCAAGATTTATGAAGACGATATCTGTGCAGGATCATCCAATAAAAATTTTTACGCGCGACGGCAACTTGCTGTTTTAAACTGAATAAGGGTGTCGGTACAGCAGATGGCGGTAATGGAAGGTTGTTGCTGGCACCTCGATGACACCGCATACATAGCGTGTGCTCGCGCAATGAGATGCATTGGGAGAAAAGCCGATGCGCCGGCCGTCGCCGGCTCGGGAAGCAATTTTCCGTGACAATATGTTGGTGAACGTTAGTGCGGTGATGTATTTTCGGGAATCGATCGTCGAGACCAAACAGGTCGTCCTGACCGATTCAATGATGCGGGCAATTGCCAAGCATGCCGAGGCGGAACGCGAGCGACGCGCAAAGTATTCACGCCGAAGGAGACTTAGGCGTCGACTTGATCCGGCAGTATCTGTCTGACCAAGTCGAAATTACTATGTCCGATATGACTCGTTAATTCCATTTTCGCGATGCGAGCATGAAAAAATGCCCGCGAAATTATTCCGGGCAGATTTTTTCTTCCATGCAAGCGGCATTATTCTGCCGGCGGTACGTAACCCGAAGCCGCGTCCGCTCCCTCGCCGAAGAAATGCTTTTCCATCTGTACCGCCAGATACTTGCGCGCGCGCGCGTCGGCCAGATTCAGCCGGTTTTCATTGACCAGCATGGTCTGATGCTTGAGCCACCCGGCCCATGCTTCCTTCGATACGCTTTCCCAGATTCTCTTGCCGAGTTCGCCAGGGTAAGGCGGGAAATCTAGCCCTTCGGCTTCCTTGTTCAACTTGATGCAGTGGATCATGCGGGCCATGATGTTTATTCTCCAGATAAATTTGCTCTGTGCGACAAAGCGGTCGAGAGCGGGTGGAAGGTTACAAATTCTTGATCAGTACCAGTGACTTGCGCTGCCAGTTGTACATATGCTGACGGTCCTTCGGCAAGTCATCGATCGTTGCATTGACAAAGCCGCGTTTCAGGAACCAGTGCGCGGTGCGCGTCGTCAACACGAACAGCTTGGTAAAGCCAGCGGCGCGTGCGCGGTTTTCCATGTGCTTCAGCAGGCGCTCGCCATCTCCCTGCGACTGGACTTCGGGATTGACTGTCAGACACGCCATCTCCGCCATTTTTTCCTTGGGGAACGGATAAAGTGCGGCGCAGCCGAAAATAACCCCGTCATGGTCGATGACCGAGAAATAGTCGATTTCGCGCTCGATCAATTCCCGGCCGCGCTTGACCAGCGTGCCGTCAGCTTCCAGCGGCTCGATCAATTTGATGATGCCGCCGACGTCTTCGATGGTCGCTTCGCGCAGGCTTTCCAGGTTTTGCGAAGAGATCATCGTGCCTACGCCGTCGTGGGTGAACAATTCCAGCAGCGTCGAGCCATCCATTGCAAATGGGACAATATGTGCGCGCGGCACACCTCCCGCGCAGGCATTCATCGCATACTGCAAGTAAAACGCGGACTCGGCAGGCAGGCGATCGTCGTTCAGAATCGCTTTGGCCTGGTGCGCCGATATTTCCCTTATTTCCCCACCGCCCGCGTCCGTCATCATCGGCGTTTCGGTGATGAAAACCAGTTTGTCGGCGCGCAGCGCAATGGCAGCCGATACCGCGACGTCTTCCATCGTCAGATTGAAGACTTCGCCGGTCGGCGAGAATCCCAGCGGTGATAGCAGTACCAGGCCGCCTGCGTTGAGGATCGGGTGAATCGTTTCATACGCAATCTTGCGCGTCACGCCCGTCAATTCCAAATCCACCCCATCGACGATGCCCATCGGCCGCGCAGTGATGAAATTGCCGGAAATGATACGAATCGCTGCGTGTGCCATCGGCGTATTGGGCAGCCCCTGGCTGAATGCGGCTTCGATATCGAGCCGCAATTCGCCGGCGGCTTCCTTGGCGCACTCCAGCGCGGCCGTGTCAGTGATCCGCAAGCCATTGTGAAAGCGCGTTTCGACATTGCGCAGCGCCAGTTGCTCTTCGACTTGCGGACGCGAACCATGCACGATGACAACCTTGATGCCGAGCGCATGCAGCAGCGACAAATCCTGCGCCAAAACCGGCAATGCGCCAGCCATGACCAGTTCGCCGGGGAAAGCGACGACAAAGGTCTTGCCGCGGAAGGCGTGGATATAGGGTGCGACCGAGCGCAGCCACTGGACGAATTGAATGGGGTTTTCCATGATGCGCATTATATACATAGCGACATAAATCCACTGCGCAATCCAATCCGGCACCTCCCATGCCCGGTGGGCCTGCGGCCCGCCCACTGCGATTCCAGCCGCTCTGTATAATTCGCTCAGCCATGCCCGCATCCGATCACCCACAAAAAACAACGCCAGTCCGCCGCAAGCCGGCGGCACGGCCAGTCGTGTCTGCCCAACGCAACCCATTGCCGCCGATTGTCTTCCCCGAAGAGCTGCCGGTCTCGGGCAAGCGCGGCGATATCGCCGATGCGCTGCAGGCTCATCAGGTCATCATCGTTTGCGGTGAAACCGGCTCCGGCAAGACCACCCAGTTGCCGAAGATCTGCCTGGAACTGGGCCGGGGACAGGCCGGCCTGATCGGCCACACCCAACCGCGCCGGATCGCCGCATCGTCGACCGCCAAGCGGATTGCGCAGGAACTCGGTTCGCCATTGGGCGAACACGTCGGCTTCAAGGTGCGCTTCACCGATACCCTGTCCGCCGGTGCTTCTGTCAAATTGATGACCGACGGTATCCTGCTGGCCGAAACGCAGACCGACCCGTTATTAAAACAATACGACACCATCATCATCGATGAAGCGCACGAGCGCAGCCTGAATATCGATTTTCTGCTCGGTTATCTGAAACAGTTATTGCCCAGGCGGCCCGACCTGAAAGTCATCATCACGTCGGCGACAATCGATGCCGACCGCTTTGCGCGGCATTTCGGCACCGAAGACAAGCCGGTTCCGGTAATCGAAGTGTCCGGTCGTCTGTATCCGGTGGAGATCCGTTACCGGCCGGTCGATTCGGCGGACAATAGCGCTGCGAAATCGGGTGCCGCGCTGACTATTGCGCAAAAAGAAAGAGGCCAGCGCGATTTGATGGACGCGGTGGCGGATGCGGTCGATGAATTGTGCCGCATCGGTTCCGGCGATGTGCTGGTATTTCTGCCAGGCGAGCGCGAAATCCGCGACGCGGCCGAAACCCTGCGCAAGCATCATCCGCCGCATGTCGAAATTTTGCCGCTGTTCGCGCGGCTGTCGGCACAGGAGCAGGAGCGGGTGTTCAAAAGTTCCAATGCGCGCCGCATCGTATTGGCCACCAACGTCGCGGAAACATCGCTGACGGTGCCCGGTATCCGCTATGTGGTCGATGCCGGCCTGGCGCGCTTCAAACGCTACAGCTACCGCAATAAGGTCGAGCAGTTGCAGATCGAACCGATTGCGCAATCGGCCGCCAACCAGCGCGCGGGCCGATGCGGCCGGGTCGCCGCCGGTGTCTGCATCCGGCTGTATGAAGAACAGGATTACCTGCTTCGGCCGAAATTCACCGAGCCGGAAATTCTGCGTTCATCGCTGGCGGCGGTCATCTTGCGGATGAAGTCATTGCGGCTGGCCGACGTCGAAACCTTTCCATTCATCGAACCGCCGTTGGGACGGGCGATCGCCGACGGCTACCAGCTATTGCAGGAACTGGGTGCGGTCGATGACGGCAACCAGTTGACCGCGCTTGGCCGGCAGTTGGCAAAATTGCCGCTCGACCCGCGCGTGGGCCGCATGATCGTTGCTGCACGCGATAATGCATGCCTGACCGAAGTCCTGATTATCGCGGCGGCGCTGTCGGTGCAGGACCCGCGCGATCGGCCGATGGAAGCGCAAGCGGCAGCCGATAACGCGCACAAGAAATTCGCCGATGAAAAATCCGAATTCCACAGCTATCTGAAAATCTGGAAATGGTTTGAAGACGCGGTCGAGCATAAGAAATCGAACAAGCAGCTGCAGGATAACTGCCGCGCGAATTTCCTGTCGCAATTGCGGTTGCGGGAATGGCGCGACGTCCATTCGCAATTGCTGACGATCGTGCGCGAACAGGGCTGGCGATTGAACGAAGCGCCAGCTACCCATGAGCAATTGCACACGGCGCTGTTGACTGGTCTGTTGGGCAATGTCGGCTTCAAGGCCGATGACGAGCCGCATTATCTGGGTGCGCGCGGTATCAAGTTCCATATCTGGCCAGGTTCGAATCTGGTGAAAAAGGCAGGCAAGTGGGTGATGGCAGCAGAACTGGTCGATACCACGCGGCTTTATGCGCGCTGTGTTGCGCAAATTCAGCCCGAATGGCTGGAGCGGGTCGGCGGGCATTTGCTGAAAAAATCCTACGGCGAACCGCGCTGGGAAAAGCGCGGTGCGCAGGTATCCGCCTATGAACGGGCGACTTTATATGGATTGGCCGTCTACAGCCAGCGGCGCGTCAATTATGGCCTGATCAATCCGAAGGAAGCGCGCGAAATTTTCATTCGTGACGCACTGGTCGGGGGTGAATTCGATACCCGTGCACCATTTTTTGCACACAATCAGAAGCTGATTGGTGAAATCGAAAAGCTTGAGCATAAATCCAGGCGCCTCGATGTGCTGGTCGATGAAGAATTGATTGCCGCGTTCTACGACAAGCTGATTCCGGAAGATATCCACAACGGCATTGCATTTGAAAAATGGCACAAGGATGCCACAGCAAAAAATCCAAAACTGCTTTATCTGAACCGCGATGACTTGATGCGGCATGAAGCCGCGGGCATTACGACCGATCTGTTTCCGAAAGCGATGACGGTGGCCGGTGCCGAGATGGGACTGTCCTATCATTTTGAGCCCGGCGCTGTGCGCGATGGCGTGACGCTGGCCGTGCCGCTGTATGCATTGAACCAAGTGCCGGCCGACCGCTGCGAATGGCTGGTGCCCGGCATGCTGAAGGAAAAAGTGCACTTGCTGCTGAAGTCGCTGCCGCAAAAGCTGCGCCGCCATTGTGTTCCGCTGCCGGACTATGCAGCCGGATTCTGCGACCGCATTCACCAGCGCAACGCCTTTGGCAAAGGCAGTTTGCTCGAAGCGGTCATCGCCGATATCCGCGAGCAGACCGGTATCGCAACCAAAACCACCGATTTCAAGGCGGAGACGCTGCCCGCGCATCACTTCATGAATTTCAAGCTTGTCGACGAGCATGGACGGCAACTGGAGATGGGGCGCAACCTGGCCGGGCTGCAGAGGGAGTTCGGCGGACAGGCGCGCGCGAGCTTCCAGCAGCTGGCCGAGCAAACCGTGATTGCACCGGGCGAGCGCAGCGTCCCGGAGTCTTTTCCCGTTCGAGGGGCTCCGTCGAAAGGGGAGGGGGCGCGAATGCATGCCGTTCCGGCCTCGCAACAAAACCTGACCGCATGGTCGTTCGGTGAGTTGCCCGAACTGTTGGAAATCCAGCAAGGCAGGCAAACCCTGATCGGCTTCCCCGCGCTGGTGGATAAGCTCACGCACTGCGATATCGAAGTATTCGACGATCCGGGCGAAGCTGTGCGCATCCATCGGACCGGCTTGCGGCGCCTGATGGCGCTGCAGTTGAAGGAGCAGCTCAAGTATCTGGAAAAAAATATTCCAAGCCTGCAACAGATGGGAATGCAATTCATGCCGCTCGGTTCGCAGGAAGAACTGCGCGACCAGATCATCGAAGCGGGACTGGAGCGCGCGTGCCTGCAGGATCCGTTGCCGAGAAATGCCGAAGAATTCAATACGCGCAAAGATGAAGGCAAATCGCGGCTTGGTCTGTTGGTTAATGAAATCGCGCGGCTGACAGCACAGATATTGGCGGAGTACCACACGCTGCCGAAAAAGCTGCAAGGCGCCAAGGCACATCCGCAGGCAGTGGCCGATATCCAGACGCAATTGCAGGCGCTGATCGGCAAGCGTTTTATTGCCGACAACAATTATGCGCAGTTGACGCATTTTCCTCGCTATCTGAAAGCGATTAACGTCCGGCTGGAAAAGCTGCGCGCCGATCCGGCTCGCGATGCGCGGCTGACGGCCGAATGGGCACAGGCGGCCGCGCCGTGGCAGCGCGCGCAGAAAGACCGGCATGGCGGTAAAAACGGCGATCCGAAAATGAATGAATTCCGCTGGTTGCTGGAGGAGCTGCGCGTGTCGCTGTTTGCGCAGGAATTGCGCACGCCGATGCCGGTATCGGCCAAGCGGCTGCAAAAAGTGTGGGAATCGATGCAGCGTTGAGCTGTTTTTGCGGCAAATCCGGCAAGACTGAGATCCGGTATCGCCGGCTGCGAGCAAACTTGCCGGTGGCCGATCCGATATCGAGTATCTACTTTAATTGTGGAAACAATATCCAGCATGTCATGCTAGCATCATCTTTATTCAACCTGATGCATCGTTACCATTTCGGATGCTTGCTGTTGCAATTGACTCAACATTAAATACGGGAGGAAACTATGGCAACCATGTTTAACTTGAATGGCAAGACGGTGTCGGTAACAGCCGAACCGGATACTCCGCTGCTGTGGGTGATCCGCGACGATCTCGGGTTGACCGGGACGAAATTTGGGTGCGGTGCAGCATTGTGCGGCGCCTGTACCGTGCACATGGAAGGTCAGCCGATTCGTTCTTGCCAAACCCCGGTTTCTGCTGTCGCGGGCAGAAAAGTTGCCACGGTCGAGTCGTTGTCCAGGAACAATTCCCATCCATTGCAAAAGGCGTGGATCGCACATGATGTTCCTCAGTGCGGTTATTGCCAGTCGGGTCAGCTGATGAGCGCTGCCGCTCTGCTGGCCACCAATAGCAATCCAAGCGATACCGATATCGACAATGCCATGAGCGGCAATATCTGCCGTTGCGGCACCTACAACCGTATCCGCGCCGCGATAAAGACCGCAGCCGCCGAGATGCGCAAGAAAGCCTAAGGGGAAATGCCATGACACTATCCCGCCGCGATTTCCTGAAAACCTCTGCCATTGCCGGCAGCGGCTTGACGCTTGGCGTTTATCTGCCTGGTGCCGTAAGCGAAGCGCAAGCCGCCGGCACCGTCTACACGCCGAACGCCTGGGTCCATATTGCCGACGACAATACGGTCACGCTGATCTCTGCCCGCTCCGAGATGGGGCAGGGCGTGTACACGTCGATGCCGATGCTGATAGCGGAAGAGCTGAACGTCGATATCAAAAAAATCAAGGTGGCAATCGCGCCGCCGAACGAGGTTTACAAAAATGCGCTGCTCGGCGGCCAACTCACGGGCGGCTCGACCTCAGTACGCGACGGCTGGGAAAAGCTGCGCATCGGCGGTGCGCAAGTCCGTACCATGCTGGTCGCTGCGGCTGCCGGCAAATGGAATGTCGATCCGGCCAATTGCCATGCAGAGAACGGCATGGTGATCAGCCCCAATGGGAAAAAGGCCACTTACGGCCAGTTGGCGCAAGCCGCTTCGAAACTGCCGGTGCCGAAAGATATTGTGCTGAAGGATCCGAAAGACTTCGAAATTGTCGGCAAACCTCTCAAGCGCCTCGATACGCCGGGCAAAGTCAATGGAACGGCCGAATTCGGTATCGATGTGAAATTGCCGGGAATGGTCTACGCGTCGCTGGAGCAATGCCCGGTCATCGGCGGCAAGGTCAAGAGTTTCGACGCGTCCAGGGCGCGCACCATGCCGGGCGTGCTCGACGTGGTACAGATCGATGACGGCGTCGCCGTGGTTGCCAACAGCTACTGGCGCGCGAAAAAAGCGCGCGACGCGTTGAGCGTGGAGTGGGATGAGGGGCCTGCCGCAAATTTGAATAATGCGGTGATGATGGATGGCATCCGCAATGCCGCCGCAACGGAAAAGAATATCAATGTCAAGAAAACCGGTGATGCCGCAGCGGCGCTCGGCAGCGCAGCCAGGACGCTGAACGAGGAATATGAATCGCCGCTGCTCGCGCATGCCACGCTGGAGCCGATGAACTTTACCGCGCACTACCGCAACGGCAAATGCCTGCTGATAGGCCCGACGCAATTTCAGCAAGGTGCGCAAGGCGCGGTCGCAGCCGCGCTCGGCATCAAGCCGGAGGACATCACGCTTAAAACCACGTTCCTGGGCGGCGGATTCGGACGGCGGCTGGAGCTGGATTTCATCGTGCAGGCGGCGCAGATTTCGAAAGCGGTCGGCAAGCCGGTCAAGCTGATATGGACACGTGAAGACGACACGACGCATGACTTCTATCGCCCGATGGCACTGAACCGGATGGCGGCCGGACTGGATGCGGACGGCAAGACGATTGCGATGACCTTCCAGGTCACGTCGCAATCGATCACGCAGCGCGCGTTCGGTCTGCCAAAAGATACGCTCGACCCGTTCATGGTGGAAGCGGCGGTGGTGCCGTACGATATTCCGAACATGACCCAGGATCTGGTGATTCACGATACCGGCCTGCGCGCCGGATACTGGCGTTCGGTCAGCCACGCGCTCAATGCGTTTGCCAATGAAAGTTTCATCGACGAGATGGCGACCGCTGCAGGCAAGGATCCGTATGAGTACCGGTTGTCCTTGCTCGACAAGCAGCCGCGCTTTGCCAATGTGCTGAAACTGGCAGCGGAAAAAGCCGGTTGGGGCAACGCATTGCCGACAGGGCGTGCGCGCGGCATCGCGCTGATGGAAGGCTACGACACCTATATGGCGCAAGTCGCCGAGATCTCCGTGAAGGATAACGAGATCAAGGTACACCGCGTGATAGCGGTCGCCGACTTGGGCCTCATGGTCAACCCCGACACGGTTGAAGCGCAAATCCAGTCGAGTATCGCGTTCGGCCTGTCGGCAGCGCTGTTCGAGCAGATCACGCTGGAAAACGGGCGCGTGCAGCAGACCAACTTCAACAACTTCCCGGTGGTGCGAATGCACGAGATGCCCCAGATCGAAGTGGTGCTGATCAACAGTACCGAGAAGCCGGGCGGCATCGGCGAGCCGGCGACGGCTCTGATCGGGCCGGCAGTGGCGAACGCGTTATTCGCAGCGACGGGCAAGCGTGTACGCAAACTGCCGTTGTCGCCGGAAAATATCGCGCGCGCATAATGTGGCACGGTTCGGGTTGTTCCTCCGCCTGCGCGCTGGGGACGATTCGGCTCGTACCGATCCGCGGCTAGCTGCGCCAGCGCTTCCGGCTTATTTTGACCATTACACGCGGGACGGAGGCAGTTAGCCGTCTTTTTCGCGTAAAATCTTGCGCTATTCAACGAAATACAGCACAAAAGCTGACCGGCACGAATTTGTAAGGCTTGCGTATTCGTGCAATCCCTGACGCCATCTGAAAAACCACGCACACATGACCATCAAATCCGACAAATGGATCCGCCGCATGGCGCAAGAAACAGGCATGATCGAACCGTTCGAACCTGGCCAGGTACGCACCGCCAATGGGCACAAAATCGTTTCCTACGGAACTTCGTCGTATGGCTACGACATCCGCTGTGCCGATGAATTCAAGATTTTCACCAATATCAACTCCACTATCGTCGATCCCAAAAATTTCGATGAGAAGTCTTTTGTCGATTTCAAGGGCGACGTTTGCATCATCCCGCCGAACTCGTTTGCGCTGGCCCGCACGGTGGAGTACTTCCGCATCCCGCGCAGCGTGCTGACGATCTGCCTGGGCAAATCGACCTACGCGCGCTGCGGCATCATCGTCAACGTCACGCCGTTCGAACCGGAATGGGAAGGCTACGTGACGCTGGAGTTCTCCAACACGACGCCGCTACCCGCCAAGATTTATGCGGGTGAAGGTTGTGCCCAGGTGCTGTTTTTCGAGAGCGACGAAATCTGCGAAACATCGTACAAGGATCGCGGCGGCAAGTATCAGGGACAGCGCGGGGTTACGCTACCTAAAACATGACGGTGTATCTTCGGGACGAGGAAAGAATATCGCAACCGATACAATCAATCGCGCGATGGCGGCGGCAATCAATCAGGTCGGTCACGTGATGGGGACCAAAATGATTGCGGAATTCGTTGAAAACGATTCCATCCTCGAGCACGTACAGGAGATCTGCGTCGATTGCGCGCCGGGATATACGGGCGCGCGCTGCAGCCTTTAACGTAAATCCGTTGCTCTTCTCGAAGAAGGCCAGAGTGCGGCGCCTGGCCCCATCGCTGCCGCTCTACTTATCTGACGCAATCGACAAAATATCCGCGCTTGCCACCCACTTCGCTTGTCACCAGCCCATGCACGTCGGTTTCGAAGCCCGGGAATTTCTCGTTGAAATCGCGGGCGAATTTCAGATAATCGACAATCGTCTTGTTGAAGCGTTCCCCTGGAATCAGTAGCGGAATGCCTGGCGGGTAGGGCGTGAGCAGGATCGACGTGACGCGTCCTTCCAGCTCGTCGATCGGCACCCGGTCGATTTCGCGATGCGCCATTTTTGCGAACGCATCCGACGGTTTCATCGCCGGCTGCATGTCGGACAGGTACATTTCAGTAGTCAGGCGCGCGACGTCGTACGCCTTGTAAAAGTCGTGAATCTGCTGGCACAGGTCGCGCAGACCGACCCGCTCGTAGCGCAAATTGGCTGCGGCGAATTCCGGCAAGATGCGCCAGATCGGCTGGTTCTTGTCGTAATCGTCCTTGAACTGCTGCAATGCAGTCAATAGCGTGTTCCAGCGGCCCTTGGTAATGCCGATAGTGAACATGATGAAGAACGAGTACAGTCCGGCTTTTTCGACGATCACGCCATGCTCTGCCAGATATTTGGTTACGATCGACGCCGGAATGCCGGTTTCTCCGAATTTGCCGTCCAGCGCCAAGCCCGGTGTGATGATGGTGGCCTTGATCGGGTCCAGCATGTTGAAGCCCGGCGCCAGCTTGCCGAAACCGTGCCAGTCGTCCTCGGCGCGGATCATCCAGTCTTCGCGCGAACCGATGCCGTCTTCCGAGAAATGATCCGGTCCCCATACCTGGAACCACCAGTCCTGGCCCCACTCCTGATCGATCTTGCGCATCGCGCGGCGGAAATCGAGCGCTTCCAGAATGCTTTCTTCTACCAGCGCGGTGCCGCCGGGCGGTTCCATCATCGCCGCCGCGACGTCGCAGGATGCGATGATCGCGTATTGCGGCGAGGTCGACGTGTGCATCAGGTACGCTTCGTTGAACGCGTCCTGGTCGAGCTTGACGGTTTCGGACTCGCGCACCAGGATTTGCGAAGCTTGCGACAAGCCGGCCAGCAGCTTGTGCGTCGATTGAGTCGAGAAGATCATCGACTCTTTGGCGCGCGGACGATCCTTGCCGATCGCGTGCATGTTCTTGTAGAACTCATGGAAAGTGGCATGCGGCAACCACGCTTCGTCGAAATGCAGCGTGTCGATTTCGCCATCCAGCATCTGCTTCAGGGTTTCGACGTTGTACAGCACGCCGTCGTAGGTTGACTGGGTGATGGTCAGGATGCGCGGTTTCTTGTTTTTTGCCTCGCGTGCGAACGGATTAGCTTCGATTTTCTTCCGGATATTCTCCATCGTGAATTCTTCCAGCGGAATCGGGCCGATGATGCCGAGATGATTGCGGGTCGGCATCAGGAACACCGGGATAGCGCCGGTCATGATGATCGAATGCAGGATCGATTTGTGGCAGTTGCGGTCCACCACGACGATATCGCCGGGCGCAACCGTCGAATGCCATACCATTTTGTTCGATGTGGAGGTGCCGTTGGTGACGAAGTAGCAATGATCGGCATTGAAGATGCGCGCCGCATTGCGCTCGCTGGCCGCCACCGGGCCGGTATGGTCGAGCAGCTGGCCGAGTTCTTCGACTGCGTTGCAGACATCGGCGCGCAGCATGTTCTCGCCGAAAAACTGGTGGAACATCTGGCCGATCGGCGATTTCAGGAAAGCAACACCGCCGGAATGGCCCGGGCAGTGCCATGAATACGAACCGTCCTGCGCATAATGCACCAGCGCGCGGAAGAACGGGGGCGACAGGCCGTCGAGATAGGACTTCGCTTCGCGGATAATGTGGCGCGCGACGAATTCCGGCGTGTCTTCGAACATGTGAATGAAGCCATGCAGTTCGCGCAGGATGTCGTTGGGAATATGGCGCGAGGTGCGGGTCTCGCCATACAGATAAATCGGGATGTCGGCGTTCTTGTAGCGGATTTCTTCGACGAACGCGCGCAACGATTTCAGTGCATGGTCGGTTTCTTCGAAAGTGCCTGCGCCGAATTCTTCGTCGTCGATCGACAGGATGAAAGCGGACGCGCGCGACTGCTGCTGTGCAAATTGCGACAGATCGCCGTAGCTGGTCACGCCCAGCACTTCCATGCCTTCTTTTTCCATCGCATCGGCTAAAGCGCGGATGCCGAGGCCGGACGTATTTTCGGAACGGAAATCTTCGTCGATAATGACGATCGGAAAACGAAATTTCATGAGGTTCCCCAAGAGCTGGTTGCGGGAGACGCTTGGGTCGGCTGTGGCAACAACCGCTTGCGCGCTGTAAATTTTAAAAACCGAATTTTCGCAGATATGAGGGTGGTTCGGGGAAAAACCAGAACTCATTTCATAAATAGCCACATGAGCAAGCAGAATCTGGGTGGCGCATCTCCCAAGGGGACTTCCTTTGAGCGCAGGCGGCTATTTATGAAATGAGTTCTACAGGATACAGCTGTTCGGCAGGCTTCGGTTACCGCCATTTCGGGCAAAAAGCAGGAATCGGACGTCGTAAAAATGCCGATGAATTCAGGTATCCATACCAGTTTGAAAAGATAATACGATTTTACTTGCCGTACCATCGCCGGTTCGCCGGCGAAGGCCCGGGAATTTCTTCAAAATCAGATATGCAGCCAGGCCAAAATGCCCAGCCCTAGGCCAACGATTGCGACGCCATATACGCCGAATTGCAGCCATTTTTTGCGCGTCAGCAATGCAATCGCCGCCAGTGCAATCGCGACTTGTTCCGCCGTCGTCGCCAGTGCCCAGCGATGATGAACATGCATCGATTCGTCGGATCGTTTATCCCAATCGAGCGAGACGGCTTCCAGCTTTTCAGCGTTCTTTCTGATTTCTTCTTTTTCTGTCTTGTAACGCTCGACTTCGGAGTTGTATTTTTCCGGGTTCGTGCCGGGCAGCGTCATGGCGAGTTCGGCCAGGTTCTGCTTGTTGGATTTGGCCTGATAGTAATTCCACTGGTTTGACGCCTCGGTCTTTTTGATTGCAGCATTATTCTTGAACATCGCTGCATCATTTTGCGTGGCACCGCCGAGGTAACCGAACATTGCGCCGACGGTCGCCAGAATCGCCGTTGTTACGGCGATTCTGCTGGAGAAATCGTCGCCGCCATGAGCCGCATGTTCCAGTTCATGATCGTGCGGGCCATGCACATGAAATCCATCTCCTGACATATCCTGTCCTTCCTTATTTTCGTATGTATGTAACAAAGGCGTAATCGCAATCGTTTTGCGCGGAATGATACCGTTCTCTCGTGACTTCCTTCCATTGTTGTAAATCTATTCTCGGAAAAAAAGTGTCGCAGTCGAATGTCTTGTCGATCTCGGTGACGATGAGTCGACCAGCACGCGGCAGTACTTCGTTAAAAATCTGTGCGCCGCCGATGACGAAGGTTTCGGTGTCGCCCGCCAAAGCAATCGCCGCATCTACCGATGTCGCCGTGTCGCATCCGTCGTGCCGCCAGTCCGGATTGCGGGTGACGACGATGTTGCGCCGGTTCGGCAGCGGCCGGCCAATCGAATCGAAGGTCTTGCGTCCCATGATGATCGGATGCCCCGATGTGGTGCGCTTGAAATGCGCCAGATCCTCCGGCAAGCGCCAGGGCAGCGTGTTGTTAATGCCGATACCGCCCCGGCTATCGATGGCGACGACGATGGTCAAACGGGATGTCATGTTCGAGTCATGTGCATGCAGGCGGTAAGAATCAGCTTTCAATCTTGTTGATGAAATATGCGCTTGATATTATTTTCGTCAACCTGCTCCGCTGGCGGCGGCAATGTGGTGGCGGCAATATTAAACGGTTTTTCTTTATTTGGCACTGAATTTACATGCCCGATGAAATGCTGGCGCTTGCGCTGACCTTTTGGAAACGACGGAGGCTGGATTAAATATCGGCCTTGGCTGTATTTTCAGCTATCTTTCCGAATGGCTTATTCACTTATTGAAACTTCAGCAACATAATTCCTCTGCCGAGAGAGTCGATAGAAATTCCGAACCAGGATTGATGATGTAATAAAACTAATTTTAGAACGAAATAGACAATTACGGATCGAATTCTTACTTCGGTGCAGATATCTAATTAATAATTAGTCGTAAGTCTTTGAATCGAAACAACTATGGTCATTTTCCGCCTTGATGGCTGCATTATTGGCGACAGCCCAATGATCATATCAGGTGATATTGCAATCCCTCGCTTTCCTAAATAAAACAGAAAAGGAGCAATCGAGAATCAACGTATCACCATGCGCCATGTATCAGCGTGCGCTGTGATTCTTTTTATAAAAATCTGTCCAGGCAATTCACAATTCACATCTGCTGACACTGCCTGGTGATTTCGCGCAAGCGTATCCGACAGTATTGGTACGGAAAACAATGCAAGGCAAAGAGGCCTGGTTCCTTATCGGGCTGTTGCCGATTTGCCCTTTCCATGGGCGATTGACCATGCGGCAGGCTGATGACCACTTTAACGAGTGCGGACGTGTTCATTACGATTAACAAATGGCAATAAGAATGGTTATAAATGGATGCACTTTTAAAACGGACTAGCGACATCGTTTCGAAACAGACCATTCTTCTGGTGGATGCCCGGTTGGAAAGCCTGGAAAGTCTGGAGGCAGTTCTCGGCAATGGTCACCTTGTTTTGCTGAAAGCGAGATCGGGTAAGGAAGGCTTGCAGTTGCTGCTCGAGCACGATGTTTCGCTGGTGCTGCTGGATCTGCAAATGCCCGACATGAGCGGTTATGAAGTGGCTCGGTTGATGCGCGACAGCCGCAGGAATTGTGCGATACCTATCATATTCATCACTGCGATTGAGCGCGACGACGCTGCGACGATCCACGGCTGCCACGGAGGTGCAATTGATTACATATTGAAGCCGGTCAGCGCGCTGGTTTTGCAAAGCAAGGTGGCTATGTTTCTGGAGCTCGATCAAAACAAGCGCCGCTTGCAGCAAGCTTATTCCACTCTGGATCATGTCAAAGCCTATTACGAATCGATGCTCAACGCTGCGGGCGAGGGCGTACTCGGCATTGCACGCAATGGCAGAATCAAATTCGCCAATCCGGCCGCTCTGCATATGCTGAGGACTAGTGCCGATGAGCTGATCGGTCAGGATTTCCAGATTGTTTACCCGCGGTACGATGAACTGGATTCGGTATGGGAATCCACACCATTCTTCGATTGCTGGCGCTTGTCCAAAGAAACCCGCGTCGATGAAACGACTTTTCGCAAGGCGAATGGCACCAGCTTTCCTGTTTCATTGTGTTGCTCGCCGCTGGCAGGGAAGATGGAGGGCGTGGTTGTCGTATTTCAGGACATCACTGTGAGAAAGGAGCTGGAGCAGCAGTTGCGGAAGCAGGCGGTTACCGATCATTTGACCGGGCTCACCAATCGCAACGGTTTCAAGGCGGCGCTGCAGGTGGGCCTGGAGCGCGCCAGACGCATCAAGAAAAGCGTTGCGTTGATGTTTATCGACCTGGACCACTTCAAGCGCATCAACGACACTCTCGGCCACGACATCGGCGACTTTCTATTGAAAGAGGTGGCGGATCGCCTGAAAGACTGTGTCCGGGCTTACGATATCGTTTCCCGCATCGGCGGAGACGAGTTCACGGTGGTGCTCGGAGAGTTGGACCAGACTGCCGGCGCGGCAGTAATCGCGCGCAAGATCCTGGCTGCGTTGCGGCGTCCGTTCCGTCTGAAAGACGGCATGGAAATCACGGTCGGCGCCAGCATCGGCATTGCCAGCTATCCCGAATGCGGCAACGATATCGATCTATTGATGCAGGCAGCCGACGTCGCAATGTATCAAGCCAAGAGCGACGGACGCAATTTATATCACTTTTATCTGCCCGAAATGAACGCCAAGGCCAAAACGCGGCTGGTCCTGGAACAGGCGTTGCGGGTTGCGGTGGAAGATGACGAATTTTCACTGCATTATCAGCCTCAGATCGACCTGGTCAGCGGCCGGGTAGTCGGCTTCGAAGCATTGCTGCGCTGGCGGCATGACGAAATAGGCAATGTGGCGCCGAGCACATTTGTACCGATGCTTGAAGAAACCGGCCTGATTATTCCGATGGGTCAGTGGGTATTTTCGACCGGCTGCCGGCAACGACAACTGTGGAGCGACATGCTGCCCGAACAATGTTCGGTATCGGTCAATCTGTCGCCGCGACAATTTACCGACAAAAATCTGGTCAGCCAAATTCGGCATGTGCTGGAAATAAACAATTTGCCGCCGTACCAGCTCGAGATCGAATTGACCGAAGGCATGCTGATGCTAGACACCGAATATACGCACGGCGTGCTGCGGGCATTGAAGGATATGGGATTGAAACTGTCGATCGACGATTTCGGCACCGGGTACTCGTCGCTGGCGTATCTGAAGCAATTTTCGCTGGACTCGCTGAAAATCGACAAGCAATTCATCGATAATCTGACGATATCGAAAAAAGATGCGGCGATTGCGACTTCGATCATTCAACTCGCGCACAACCTCGGCTTGCAGGTCATCGCAGAGGGGGTGGAAACCGCCGAGCAGGTCACTGTGCTGCAGGATCTCGGATGCGATGTGGTGCAAGGCTTTTACTTCGGGCGACCCATTCCGGCTTGGGAAGTCGAAAAATTTCCCCATGCGCTGATATTGCATTAGACCCTGTCAAACCACAAGCAGCACCCTCACGCTGATCGACGTCGAGGATGGGACGGCCTGGAGCGGCTCTATTAGGCGAGACCGCGGCATCTCGGATCTTTTGTCGACGGCAACAGCATCAGCTGCGAGTGGGTGGATCATCCCACGCAATGCCGCTAGCCGAAGCAGGAGCCGGTCGGCGGCATCAACCCGTTTCGGCGCTATTACCAGGTGAGGAATCCCTGCGTTTTCATACTTCGCTCGGTAAGGACATCGATGAAATCGGGCAATAGCGCCGCATGCGGGAACGGCTGGATACACCGCGCACCGACGACGGACTGAAGATATTGCTCGTCGGCGAACTCGCCTGTAACGCCGATCATGTGCTTGCGCTGGACGATGCAGGTTGGCTGTATTTCTTTGCCAGCGAGAATGGCGGCGAGATCCGCCACGCGAACTAGGATGATCTGAATTACCCGGTGCGCACGGCAATGCTTACAACAGCCGTCGAGACGGAGCACCTACAGAAATTTTCCACAGCCCTCGAACTAATCGCCCGGTGCTCGCCTCCAATTTTGCGGGATACTCGTGTGCCGCGTTGGACCTCCATGACGCTTGGTCTGGAAGCGGTGCGACTGAGGAGGCAAGGAAGTGCGAAAATTACCTGTCGGCCAGATCCAGTTCACTGTCCTCGACGACGGCACATGGCCGTTTCCGGCTCGCTTCTTCTTCCATAACGTGCCGGAATCGGTCTGGCACGAGCATGTCGACGCGGATGCGGAAGGAAAGATTCCGGTCGGGCACAACTATGGGCTGGTGGACACCGGACACGACCTTGTCGTAATCGACACCGGCTATGGCGACGACACACACGGAGGCCGGACCGGCCATTTGCTGGAAGAGTTCGATCGTACCGGATACCGGCGCGAACAGGTCGGCACCGTGATCATCACGCACGGGCACGGCGATCACATCAAGCGCAATACGCTGATGCAGGAAGGACAGCGCCGGCCGACCTTCCCGCGTGCCCGTTACCACCTGGCCCGCGCCGACTGGGATTGGTTCAGCGGACCGGGCCATGTTCCCGAGTTCGATGAACAGATCGCCGCACTCGACAAGTTGGGCTTGCTCGTCTTGGTGGAGGGCGAGGTGAAGCTCTCTGCGGAAATTTCGCTACTGCCGACGCCGGGTCACACGCCCGGCCATACCAGCGTACTGATCGAATCGGAGAGACAAACGGCGCTCTTTCTCGGCGATGTCTGCCATCATCCGCTGCACTTCTCACACCCGGAATGGGTCAGTGCCTTCGACACCCATCCGGAGATCACGCCGCGCACGCGCGGGTGGCTCTTCAAGCTGGCCGTTGAGCGTGATGCGCTTCTGGTCTGCCCGCATGCGCCTTGCCCCGGGCTGGGGCGCTTGCGGAAAATCGACAATGGCTATTCATGGCAAGCCCTGACCTATTGAGAGTTCGATAGATGGTTCACATGCACTACTCCCAGGCGGGGTCGAACAATAAAGGAGAATACGATGAGCGATGCACCGAGAGTTCTCGGCGTGAACCGGACACAGGACGCCAGCATTTGCCTGATGCAGGGATCGCGCGTGGTTTGCGCCATACAAAAAGAGCGGCTGACGCGACAGAAGCACCACTGGGGCAGGCTCGATGACTTTCGCAATGCGTATGCGCCGCAGCTGGCCGATCTCGACACTCCGATCGACGTCCTCGTCGAATGCTATTCGTCCGACGCGGAGATAGAAAACCTGGCCGCATACGAGCAGGAACTGCTTGAAACGCTCACCTTCGCCCCCGGCTGCCGCCGCGCGCGCATCTCGCACCATCTGGCGCATCTCTTCAGCGTATTCCATCCTTCTCCTTTCGAGGAAGCGGCGGTGATGATCATCGACGGCCAGGGCAGCCCGGTATCCGAGTGCACGGAGAAGTGGAGCGGCGCAGAGAACGTGCCGGGCCACTGGCGCGAAGTGTCCTCCTTCTATTGTGCCGGCCGCCGACGCATCGAATGCATCGGCAAACAGCTCTGGGACCGCGACGAGCAACGCCTTGTCGGGCTCGGCATGTTCTACTTCCTGTTGACGCAGGCAATCTTCCCCGGCGAGGGCAACGAAGGCAAGGTGATGGGCCTTGCGCCGCACGGCAACCCTGATGCGCTCGGCCTGCCTCCGCTCGAAGTCGACGGTGCGCAGGTCACCATCCCTGCGCGCTGGATCGAGATCGTGCATGAGCGCGGGCGTTTCCGCTATACCTGCGGCGACAAGCCGCGCTTCTCCGACATTGCCAACCTTGCAGCAGCCGGGCAGCGAGCGTTCGAGGAAGCCGTGCTCGAAGTGGCGCGCTGGCTCCATGGCCGCACTGAAGCGGAGAACCTGTGCTTTGCCGGCGGCACCGCGCTCAACTGCTCGGCGAACGACCGGTTGCTGCGCGAGACGCCATTTCGCCGGGTGTTCATTCCGCCGGCGCCAAGCGATGCCGGCACCTCGCTCGGATGCGCAGTGTATGGACTCACCGAGATGCTCGGTACACGCTGCGACTATCGATGGGAGAACGATTTCCTCGGCCCCGAGTCGCGCACGGAAGAGATCGAGGCCGCGTTGCGTGGTGCCGACGACTTCATCGTGCAGCGCATGGAAGGGCTCGGGGAGCTTTGTGCGCATGTGGTTGACCTGCTGTCCGAAACCAGGGTAGTCGCGCTGTACCAGGGACGCAGCGAGTTCGGGCCGCGTGCGCTCGGGCATCGCAGCATCCTGGGCAACCCGTGCTACGGCCATGTGCGCGACTGGATCAACGCCAGGGTCAAGGAGCGCGAGTGGTTCCGTCCGCTTGCGCCTATCGTGCTGCTCGAACGTGCGGAGGAATTCTTCGACATCCGCCATCCCTCGCCGTTCATGCAGTTTGCCGTGTCTGTCCGGCCGGAAGCGGCGCAGCGTATTCCGGCAGTCACGCACGTCGATTGCACGGCCCGGCTGCAGACGGTGAGCGAGCGGGACGATGCATTCCTGCGTGCGCTGCTTAAGGGCTTCGAGGCGCGTACGGGCGTTCCCGTGCTGCTCAACACTTCCTTCAACCGCAAGGAAGAACCTATCGTCGAAACACCTGCCGAAGCGCTCGAATCATTTCGCCGTACGCCGATGCACGCGCTCGCGATACCGCCGTACCTGGTGCGCAAGCGCGTCGAGCCCGATCCCGTCGTGTAGGGAAGCGCACGTGATCCAGGGCTACCCCGACCGCGCAAGCGTGGCGACCGGCGCGCACCTGGTACTGCATATCGCGACCGACGCATCGCGCTTCCGCGTCGTATTCTACCGCTACGGCGACGGCTTTATACCGATGTGGCAGTCGCGCTGGCTGGCGGGAGCATATGCGGAACCGCTGGGCGCGTCCGTCGACTGGCAGTGGCCCGCGTACGAGTTCACGGTTCCGCGCGACTGGCCGTCCGCTGTCTATGTCGCGCATCTGGAGGAACCGGGCGGTGCCGCTTTCCATCCGGCGATGATCAGCGCGGCAGTCCTGTTCGTTGTGCGCGGCGAAGGGCATGGCGGCCTTCTCTACAAAATTCCGCTCGCCACTTACCACGCATACAATTGCACCGGTGGCGGCTGCTTGTACGTCGATCCGCCCCGGTCGCAGACGCCGCCGGGAAGCAAAGTTTCGCTGCACCGTCCCGGCGGCGGCATCGGCGGCGAGACCTGGGGTTCTGTCGATCACTACGACAGCAACTCGCCGCGCCAGACTTTCGCCCACTGGGATGCGCTGTTCATTCGCTGGCTCTTGCGCAATGGCTACGCACCCGAGTTCTGCACGGATTTCGACATTCATGAGGACGCCGCCCTGTGCAAGCGCTACCGCCTTCTGCTCAGCGTCGGACATGACGAGTACTGGAGCGAGACCACACGCGATCGCGTGGAAGCTTTCGCCGCAAGCGGCGGCAACCTGGCCTTCTTCGGCGCAAACTTGTGCTGGTGGCGCACCCACATGGTGGACGACGGCAACGCGATCGTATGCCATCAGGGCGGTCCGCATGGCGCGCTCGACCACTGGTGGCCGCGAACCGGCGCGCATCGCCCCGAGGATGCGCTGGCCGGCGTGAGCTACCGGCACGGCGGCGGCTGGTGGGATGGTCCGCGGCGCACGGGCGGATTTGTCGTCACGGAGGCGGATCATTGGGTATTTGCGGGTACCGGGCTGCGTCGCGGCGATGTCTTCGGCAAGGACACATGGCCTCCGCTGGTCGGTTATGAGTGCGACGGCGCGCCGCTCGATCGCTTCGACGAGACAAGCGGAGCTGCTGTTCTTTCTCCCGAAGCGCAACGCAACGGAACGCCGCCCGGCTTTCGCGTGCTCGCCGCCGGCCTGCTCGACGCCAGTTGGCAGGAACTACCGCCGCGCGAAACGCACTCGGCCGGTGGCGGCATCCACGCAGCCACAATGGGTGTGTTCTCGCCCAATGGGACCGTGTTCACGGCTGCGACGACGGACTGGGCCCAAGTGCTTGCAAACGGCCAGGATGCGCGCGTCGAGAAAATCACGCGCAACATCGTCGACCGGTTATCGTGCTCGCCGCCAGGCGGCGCATGACCCATGCCAGTTCAAAGACGAATGAATATCGGCGCTTGAGCGGCCTGGCCGCTGCTGGCCTTATATTGCTCTAGATTACCGGCGTGACGAGCGGCTTGCCGGCGAACCATGCGGCCAGATTGTCAAGCACCAGCTGACCCATTGCATTGCGGGTGTGATGTGTACCGCTGCCGACGTGGGGCTGCAGCACTACGTTATCCAGC
>DASYKE010000220.1:0-9380 GCA_035995725.1 Burkholderiaceae bacterium
GGAGGGGCGCCGTTTTCGCGATGTCGAGCTGGTGTACGGTGCACGGTTTGGCGTGCGCGGCATAGTCGATGAAGACTTCGTCGATCTGACGCAGGAAACGAGCCATAACCTCGAGCTGGTGGCCAACACGCCTTCCTCCGCGTTGGGATCGACGCGCGACAAGCCGGATGCGAAATATTGCCAGGAAATTTTCAAGGTATTGCGCAGCCATGAAATCGGCCACTTCTTCTATATCGGTGGCAATGATTCATCGGACACGGTCCGCATTGTCAGCCTTGAGGCGCAAAAGGCAGGCTATCCGCTCCGCTGTATTCATATTCCGAAAACGATCGACAATGACCTGGTCGGCAACGATCACACGCCCGGCTTCCCCTCGGCTGCGCGTTTCGTGGCGCAGGCGTTTGCCGGCGCCAACCTGGATAACGCATCCTTGCCAGGCGTCTATGTCGCTGTCGTCATGGGCCGTCACGCCGGATTCCTGACAGCCGCGGCGGCGCTCGGCAAGAAGTTTCCTGATGACGGGCCGCATCTGATCTATCTGCCGGAGCGGATCTTCGTTCTTGAGAAGTTTCTGTCCGACGTGAAAGCGGCTTATGCGCGTTTCGGCCGCTGCGTCATTGCGGTGTCCGAGGGCATCCATGATGAGTCAGGTGTGGCCATTGCCAGCCAGCTTGGCAAAGACCGGGAGCACGACGCGCACGGCAACGTCCAGCTCTCCGGCACTGGCGCGCTCGCCGATCTGCTGTGCGAAGAGATCAAGGCCAGGTTGAAAATCAAGCGCGTGCGCGGCGACACTTTCGGCTATTTGCAACGCTCGTTTATCGGTTGCGTGTCCGATGTCGATCAGCGCGAAGCGCGCGAGGTGGGCGAAAAGGCGGTGCAGTTCGCGATATGGGGTGGGCGCGACGGGTCGGTGGCGATCAAGCGCACCGGCTATTACTCGGTCGATTATGAGTTGCTGCCGCTGGATGCGGTAGCGGGCAAGACACGTGTCATGGAGGATGAATTTATCGCTCCGGGCGGCACCGATATCACTTATGCATTCCGGCTCTACCTGCGCCCGCTGTTGGGGTCCGGCATGCCGGATGCGTTCCGGCTGCGATCCAGTCAGGTCGCCAAGCTGGCAACCTCGCCCTGAACCACGTACCACCTGCCACCTGTTCCTGCCCTGACGGGTATAAGCGCCCGGTGGCAATCCGGCGCTTTCATCCTAACGATTGAAAAGATCGGCAGTCTCCATGTCGCGCGTGTAGGTTCCTGCGCACGCCAGGCCGTTCAGGAGGCAACGTTTAAGAAATGCCATTTGCGCTGCGGCGACGTTGCTTTCCAGTCCCTTCCATGTGGAAAGCACGGGTTCCTGAAGCGCTCGACCATAAGAAAAACTGAGCTGCCAGGGATGCGGACCGCGCATATTCATCGCGTTCAGATGGCAGGTTGCATGTTCCGGACTCTGTCCGCCGGACAGGAATACGATCCCTGGCACGGCTGCCGGCACGTAGTGGATCAGGCAGTGAATCGTGGCCTCGGCGACTTCCTGCTCGCTTGCCTGGCGCGCGCACTTTTTGCCTGGAATCACCATGTTCGGCTTGAGCAACATGGCCTCAAACTCCACGCCGTGCGCGTCAAGCTCGGAGAATACTGCCTCAAGAACCTGGGACGTTACCGCTTTGCAGCGTTCGATGCCGTGCGCACCGTCCATCAACACTTCCGGCTCCACGATCGGCACGATGCCCGCCTCCTGGCAAAGCGCCGCGTAACGTGCCAGCGCATGCGCATTCGCATGGATTGCATACGCGCTCGGAATATCGCGCTCGCCAATCTCAATCACCGCCCGCCACTTTGCGAACTTTGCTCCCAGCTGCCTGTATTCGGCGAGGCGTCCGCGCAAGCCATCCAGTCCTTCGGTGATTTTGTTGCCGGAGTGCAGTGCCAGCTCCTTGGCGCCTTGATCGACTTTGATTCCCGGCATGATCCCCCTGCGCAACAGCAACTCGGCAAAGGGAATGCCATCTGCCGTGGTCTGACGCAGTGTTTCGTCAAACAGAATCACGCCGCCGATAGTTTGTTCGATACCGCGGGTAGTAAACAGGATTTCGCGATAGCGCCGGCGGGTTTCTTCGGTAGATTCCAGCTTGACCGAATCAAAACGTTTCTTGATCGTCGGGCCGCTTTCATCTGCCGCCAACAAGCCTTTGTGTTCCGCAACGATGGCCCTTGCCACCGTCTTGAGTTCGTCGATATTCATAGGCTGTCATCCTCAATGACGATTTAAAAATGATACTGGAAGCATGCTGCCCTGAGCTGATATGACAATATCAACTCCATGGAGTTTCCGATCGCTCACTTCCGGCCGATATCGCTGTTTGATAACTGTCAGCCAGCCTGACCAGGCAAACGAGACGGATAGGTTCAGCAATCGTTACACTGCTGGCAACGTCCATCGCGCATGATGAAGGAACGATGTTCCGATGCCGGCGACCAAACGAGAGCGCAATCTGTAGCAATCGGCTCGGCTACACTGCATAGGCTCTGAGTTTCTCTTCATCTATCTCAGTCCCAAGTCCTGGCGCGTTCGGCAGGGTTAAAAATGCATTTGATAAATCTAACTTGCCGTCAATGACGTCGTCTTGCATTTTAAGCGGGCCCACGCTTTCGAGGCCTTCAATTACGTCGTGACTGGTAGCGGCCAGCATGATTTCCGCCATCGTATTGATTCCCAGGCCGAATCCATGGCCAATCACAATCTTCATCCCGGCAGCGGATGCGGTTTCCAGCATCCGGCGGCATTTCAATAGTCCGCCTTGCTTCATGACCTTGAGCTTCACGATATCGGCGCAATCGGCACGGATAACGTCGATCAGGCTTTGATGATCGGTTATCGCTTCGTCCGCCATGATGGGAATGCCGATTGACTGGCGGACTTTCGCCAAGCCAGCCAGGTCCTCGGCGGCTACCGGTTGTTCCAGCAGTTGCAAGGCGTACGGCTCCAATAGCCGTCCCAAAGCGATACTCTTTTGCACGCTGTATCCGGCGTTGGCGTCTCCGCGCAACTGCATCTTGTCGCCCACGGCTTCACGTACTGCATGGATGCGGTCCCGGTCTGCCATGATTCCGCCGCCCAGCTTGACTTTCGCGGATCTGAATCCCTGGCATAACCATTTGCTCGCTTCGCTGGCGGCTTCATCCGGCGCCAAGATCCCTATCCACGCGTTGAAACGAACCTGATCGACTACGGCACCGCCCAAAAATTGGTGCACCGGTATGCCCAGCGAGCGGGTCAACAGGTCGACGCAAGCCATCTCGATTGCCGCTTTAGCCTCCAGAAAGCCGGGTACGACGCTATCCATGATAGCCAGAATACGGTGGATATTGCCGGCATCCTGTCCCTGTACGGCGGGGGCCAGGCGTTCGCGCAGCACCATCAGGGACTGCTCGATGGTTTCCGATGAATAGCCCGGCAGCGGATCGATATTGCCCATGCCGACGTATCCGCCACCGGACGCTATACGGACGATTATGCTGTGCTGTAATGTATTGTTGCCGTAAGCATTGCGAAATCCCGCTCCGGTCAGCGGGACTGCAACGCGCAATACGGCAATTTTCGTAATGGGTAATCGATGCTTATTCATAGTATGCGCACATGGCCGAATGAGCCTGCACTAATCTACCTTGGCTCCGGAGTCCTTGATAATTTGCGCATACTTCTTCATTTCCGCATGCCAGAATTTTTCAAAGTCCTCCCGGCTGTTTCCTACAGGGTCGGCCCCCGCCTCCGAGATATGCTTTCGTATCTCGGGCATTCTCAGCACGGCAACCATGTCCTTGTTGATTTTCTCGAGAATGTTTGCGGGAGTGCCTTTAGGCGCAAAGACTCCGTACCAGTTCAGGATTTCAAACCCTGTCATGGAGAGCGACTCGTTGACCGTGGGAACGTCGGGCAGTGACGGCATGCGTTCACTGGAAGTGACTGCAAGCGGGATCAGTCTTTTGTCCGAAATATACTGAACGACCAGCGGGGCGGAAGAAAACGATGTCTTGACGTGCCCGGCCAGCACATCGGCCACTGCCGGTGAACCGCCCCGGTAGGGGATATGTGCCAGATCCAGTTTAAGTTTGGTTGCCAGGAGCGCGCCCGCCATGTGCTGTACGCCTCCGCTACCGGCCGATGCATACGTGATCAAGCCGGGGTTCTTGCGTGCCACCTTTGTTAATTGCTCAAGGGTGTTGATCCCTGCCGCAGGATGGGCGACAAATATGATCGGTGTGGTTGCCGTAAGGGTGATCGGCAAGAGATCCTTGGCGGGATCATAAGTAATTTTTTTGTATAGATTCTGATTGATTGCGACTTCGGCCGTGGACGAAAGCAGCAGCGTATAACCGTCCGGAGGCGCTTTCGCGACCGCGTCCGCTCCTATCATGCCGCTTGCGCCCGCACGATTTTCGACCACTACAGTCTGTCCCCAGTCCGAACCAAGTTTTTGAGCCAGCAAACGGCCGATCAGGTCTGTCACGCCCCCTGGGGGAAACGGGATGATGATTTTCACCGGTCTGGCTGGATAAGCTTGCGCCATCGCAGACTGCGGCATGGCCAGCAGAGCGCTCAAGAGGGACGCGGCCGCTATGAGGCATTGACGCGATTGAAATCTGGTGTTCATGTCTTCCTCCTTATGTTTTTATGAAGCTTGGTTCGGCTCAGTTCAGTTCGTGATCTCGCCGTCCCGTGCTTTTGCCGATACCCATCCTCCATCGACCGTGAGCGTGGTTCCGCTTACATACGATGCGTCATCCGACGCCAGGTAAAGGGCCGCTTTGGCAATATCCTTGCCTTCGCCCCAGCGACCCACCAAAGTTTCGTTTCCCCAGTCGACGGTTTCATCGTCTTTTGCTTGCGAATTGAGAGGCGTGGCTATGGATCCGGGTGCTATCGCGTTGACCGTTACCCCGGAGTGACGCAGGTCTATCGCTGCGCCTCGCGTGAGGCCAAGGACTCCCGCCTTTGCCGCGCAATACGCCACTCTGTCGGGGCGTCCGACAAAACTGGCGATTGATGCGATATTGATAATGCGGCCCCAGCCCCGCTTGATCATCGATGGCGCAAACGCCCGTGTACAAAAAAAATGGCCGGCAAGATTGACGTTTATCATGCGGTGCCAATCTTCGTCGCTATGTTCGAGCAATGGCTTGACGATGCGCACGCCCGCATTGTTGACCAGGATATCTGCCGCGCCGCATATGGCAGCTGTCTCGTCAGCGAGATCTGCCACGCTTGCCGAATCGGTAATGTCGACTGCGATCGCATATACCTTGCCCAATTCCTTGAGTTCCTGGCACAAGCGGCGTGCGGAATCGATGTTTCGGTCGGCAATAACCACGGTAGCGCCCTGGGCCACGAATTCCCGGCTGATCGCAGCACCCGCGCCGCCAGCTCCGCCCGTAACTACAGCTACGCGACCGGATAGCCTGTGGGCGCCGTGATTGGTCTCCATTTTTTCTCCTCAGGTTGATAAAACATATGCAGAAAGCCTATCATCGATAAAATTTCCGTTTTTATGTATTTTCAGATCTCTTAGTTAGGAAAAACAAAAATTGTAGTACTCTAAGTCTCCTCGTCTTGGGAGAGCCGGATGTCGATTCGTGAGCTGAGAACCCTGATTGCGGTAGCGGAGCACGGCAGCATTTCGGCCGCTGCAGAGCGTGTCTTTTTAAGCGTACCCGCGGCAGCTGCGCAAATCTTAAAGCTGGAAGCTGAATTTAAAACGACGCTGCTTAACCGGTCTCGCAAGCCTGCACAACTCACACCGCAAGGACATGCGCTTGTCGCGCGTGCCCGTGAAGTCGTCAATCATTATTCTCAGTTATACGACGCGGTATCGTCGTCGCAAGACTTGACGGGAGTTTTGAATATCGGAGCAATTCCCACGGCGTTAACCGGCGTGATTCCCAGGGCGCTGATAGCATTTCGGCAGGCGCATCCAAGGGTTCAGGTTCGGTTGGAACATGGCTCGTCCCCATCCCTGGCCGAGCGCTTGCGACACCGGGAGCTCGATGCCGCGATCATCAGCGAACCTCCAAGTCCCTTGCCGGATCTGCAATGGACGGCTTTCACTAAAGAGCCTATCGTGGTGATTGCGTCGGCGACTCTTGCCAGACAAAGCGACCAATCGCTGTTGCGCTCGTTTCCCTATATTCGGTTCAATCGGCATTTCTGGGTCAACCGCATAATCGAAAAAGACCTTCAGCGCCGCAAGCTCTTGACCAACCAGATCATGGAACTCGATTCCCTGGAGGCGATAGGGCAAATGGTGGGCTATGGCTTGGGCGTATCCATTATTCCCTTGAGCAGTAAAACATTTTTGCGCCTGCATCGATTGCAAGCCGTTCCATTCGGCAATCCTGGGCTGACGCGATCTGTCGTCCTGGCCGAATCGATAGGCAGCAGCAAGCAGCAACTGACGTCCGGGTTCAAAGCGTGTTTGCTTCACGCGGGCAAGACACGGAATAAATCCGCAAATACCTGGTCGGAACCGTATTAATCGGCTGGCGCTGCCGATGGTGCTCAAATTTTAAGGTTCCGGGTGAACAGGGCGGCGATCGGTTATTCTGATGAGATTCCGAGACGACATATGAATATCTCACAGTGCTTACAATGCGGACGCGTATGCGCGCTGATTAACAATTAACGGGACGTTACAAGATGGGCTATCCTGGTGATCATCGAATTTGCTTCGTGGGCGATTCATTCGTTCAAGGCACGTGTGATCCCGAATGCCGAGGTTGGGTTGGCCGCGTCTCCGCTGCAGCCCGTGCAACCGGTTTTGACGTTACTGCCTATAATCTCGGAATCCGCCGGGATACGAGCCGTGACGTCGCCTTGCGCTGGAAGACCGAGTGCGAATTGCGCTTTCGAGCTGAATGCACGCGCTATGTCCTGTTTTCGTTCGGAGCGAACGATATGACTTTCGAGAACGGTGGCCCCCGCGTAGATGAGGGAGAAAGCGTTTCCAATTTTTCCCGCATCATTTCAGAATCCAGGGCGCTGTACAACACTCTTGTCGTTGGGCCTGTCCCGGTGGGAAACCCCGAGCAAGACTTGCGGATCATGGAACTCTGTACCGCATACTCGCGACGCGCAAAGGAGATTGGCGTACCTTACCTTGCTGTTGCAGAAACCCTTGCTTCAAATCGCACCTGGATCAGTGAAGTCCGTGCCAACGATGGAAGTCATCCCGGCGCCGGCGGCTATCGCTTTCTTGCCGAACTGGTTTCCGGTTGGCCGGCGTGGTGGTTCCGAGACGGCATATGAATATCTCATTTGCAGAAAGAAGGCCAACCGGCAGGCCAGCGTGCCGACAATCGACAATGGGAGGCAAGAAAAAATGATGCTCGTTGCTAGATTTTTACACATCCTGGGTTTCACCGTCTGGATAGGCGGCATGTTCTTCGCTTATATGGCATTGCGCCCGGTCGCCGCCACAGCACTGCAGGGGCCGGCGCGTCTCCAGCTCTGGGAGGGCGTGTTAGGCAAATTCTTTTTCTGGGTGTGGCTGGCTATCGCGCTCATCCTTGCCAGCGGCTTTTACATGATGGCGATGTTTGGAAAGCCGCCCGCTTACGTACTTGTCATGTTCGGACTGGGCTTCGTGATGATGCTGATTTTTGCCCATATATTTTTCGGTCCGTATAAACGTCTCAAGCGCGCCGTCGCCGCACAGGACTGGCAAGCCGGAGCCGCGGCGCTAGGGAAAGTCGGCCCGCTGGTACGAGTTAATCTGATCCTGGGATTGTTTACTATTGCTGCAGGCTCGCTGGGACCGCTGCTCGGATGACGCATTGTTCCGGCTGTTGAAGGCCGCCGTAGATTGACCTGCATTCCGTGACGTCAACGAAAACGATCGCCGGATCGTTTTTGTAGGTCGAGTCAATCATTGGAATAACGCAGCACATGCCCAACTTCAAATTTTCTTTCCTCGCCCGCGACCGCGCGGCTGCGATGCCATTTATCATGCTGACGGTTCTGATCGACATGGTGTCGATTGGCCTGATCATTCCGGTTTTGCCGGCGCTGGTGGGCAGCTTCACGGCTTCGCAAGCGGATCAGGCGTTCTGGTATGGCGCAGTCGCCTTCGCCTTCGGCATTGCCAATTTTTTCGCCTCTCCGATTCTGGGCGCGCTGTCGGACCGTTATGGCCGCCGTCCCGTGCTGTTGCTCGGCTTTTGCGGGCTCGGACTTAACTTCTTTGCAACCGCATTGGCACCGGCTCTATGGATGCTCATTGTCGTTCGGCTGCAAGGAGGTGCGATGCAGGCCAACCTGGCGATAGCCAACGCATACGTCGCCGACATTACCGCGCCCGAAGAACGGGCCAAGCGTTTCGGCATGCTCGGTGCGATGATGGGGCTGGGCTTCATTGTCGGGCCGGTAATGGGCGGCCTGCTCGGCGCCGTCGATTTGCGTCTGCCGTTCTTTATCGCCGGGGGGCTTGCCCTTCTTAACGTGCTTTATGGCTATTTTGTGCTGCCCGAGTCGCTGCCCGCCGAGCGCCGGCGTGCGTTCAGCTGGAAGGCCGCGCATCCGGTTGCGTCATTGCGCGCACTGACGCAGTTGACTTCTGTCGGGCGAATGGTAGCGGTGGTGGCCTGCAGCGGGCTTGCCCAGTTTGTGCTTTACACCACCTGGGTGCTATACACGACCTTTAAATTCGGGTGGGGACCGCTGGAGAACGGCTGGTCGCTTGCAGCGGTAGGCATCATGTCGGTCATCGTGCAGGGGGTGCTGCTTGGCGGCCTGATCAAGCGTTTCGGCCCGCAGCGCCTCGCAGTGATCGGGTTGGTGTCATCGGCCGCCGCCTATGCGCTGTGGGGCGCCGCCAGCCAGGGATGGATGATGTTCGCCGTCATCTTCGTCAATGTATTCGGCGTTACGGTCACGGCTTCTGTCCAAAGCATCATTTCCGGTGCGGCGGATTCGCGCAGCCAGGGCCAGACAATGGGCGCGGTGAACTCGCTCAACAGTCTGATGGCAGTCGTCGCGCCGGTAATCGGGGCGCCGCTGCTGGGAATGGTTTCGCATCTGCCCAAAGGCGATTGGCGCATTGGCGCACCTCTCTATTTTTGCGCCGCGCTCCAAGTCGTGTCGCTGGTCCTGGCCTTTTCCTATTTCCGGCACGAGCGCCGCCTTCGTCCCGCAGTGCAGGCCTGATGGCGGCCTGGCCAGAGCCGGCTCGCCGTTCTTGGCCAGAAGAAAAGAAAAAAGGCGATCATCGATCGCCTTTTTTGCCTGTTGGGATTGACTTCAGCCCTTGAATTTTGCGACGGATTCCTTTAGCGACGGCGCTGCCTTGAAGCGTGCGGTCTTCGATGCCTTGATCTTGATCGCTGCT
>DASYKE010000221.1:0-2884 GCA_035995725.1 Burkholderiaceae bacterium
TGGGGAGCGTGGAAGAGGAGAGCGTCGGGATTTTCATGAACATCGATATTTTCGTGCATATGGTGGAGTAATAGGTGCCGTTCCTCTTTGGGGAGAACCACCTATTTATTACTCGCCACCGGCCTACATCGAGCAGCAGCCTCCTGTTTATATCGATCAAGGATCAGGTTATTGGTACTACTGTCCCGATCCTGCCGGTTACTACCCCAATGTTCAAAATTGTTCGAGAGGGTGGTTGCGAGTCGTTCCTGATCCCGCACAACAGTAAGATTGCTATCGCAGCGGGGAAGGGATTAGCGATCAAGGGTTTTCGATGCTGCAGTGCGCGATATGTTCGCTTTGACCCGGCAACCCATTTCCTGACCAGGATGTTCAAGCGTGTCAGTACCGAGATGAGCCTGCATGTACTGGCGTACAACCTCAAGCGCGTGATGAGAATAATCGGTATCGGTCCGATGATGCAGGCAATGAGCGCTTGAAACAATATATTTGCATCGAAAACCAAGCCAATTGGAACCACCGGCAGTCATTCTGGAACTGCATGTAAATCTCGACCTCAGACTATACCTGCTGGCTTTGCGTTTTTACACAGTCTGGGCCCATAGTGGGCATTCGAGAAATCATCCCGCGTGACCGGTGGGTGACCTTTGAACCTCAATACGCGACGGTGTGATTGGTTGCCGTTGATTGAACAACTCGCTGCCAGTGCAGGTGTGCATACTGTGTTCAAGGCGCTGGATTGCATTCAGGATTTCAAGCGGCGGTTAGCTCCGGACCGGCCTGCTGATTTTTCTTCTTCGGTAGAGGCTGAATTCCCCGCCGCTTCTGTTGCACGGGCGCCGTCCGCCTGTTCTGCTGCAGCGTCGCTGCGGCAGAACATTGAGCGGCTATCGACAGGCAGGATCGGCTTCGCTGTGTTCTACCCATCCTGTGAAAACGGCCCCTTACGCCGGCCCGCAAACCGCTTATCGACGCATTACAATGGACTTACAAGCCGACCGGGTAGCCGTCCTTGCGATGATCCGACGCGGCCATGTAAGAGCCGTCCGCCATGCGCATTGCCAGTTGCGCGCTGCCGAACTCGGTGTCGAAGCGTTTTGCCAGTTGAACCGGATGGCCCAGCGCGGCGAGCCCCTCCACGATCTCTGGCGCCATGTTCCACTCCACTGCCACGCCATGGTTGTCATCCATGACGCGCCAGCGCGGCGCATCGCTCGCGGCTTGCGGGTTCAGTCCAAGGTCCGCGACGTTGCGCACCATCTGCACATGGCCCTGCGCCTGCATCGATCCACCCATCAGGCCGAAGCTCATCAGCGGCTGGCCGCCACGCATGAGAAAGCCGGGGATGATGGTGTGGAATGGGCGCTTTCCAGGCGCCACTTCGTTCGGATGGCCCGGACGCAAATTGAAGCCCCAGCCGCGATTTTGCAAGGCGATGCCGGTATTGGGCACGACCACGCCCGAACCGAAGCCCTTGAAGTTGGACTGAATAAACGAAACCATCATGCCCTTGCTGTCGGCGGCAGTCAGATACACCGTGCCGCCGCTATGCGGTTGGCCGAACTTGGGCCTGGCGGCGTGCTTGTGGTCAATCAGGCGTGCGCGCTGCGCGAGATAATCTTCACTCAGGAGATGCGCCGCGCTCACCTTGGTCATGCGGTCGCTGTCGGCGACGTATTCATGGAGGTCGGCGAAGGCGAGCTTCATGGCCTCGATCTGCAGATGAGTGGCGAGCGTATCTTCCCGCTTCAACAGCGCCTGGTCGATGTGCCTGAGCATGCCCAATGCCATCAGGGCTGCAATGCCCTGGCCGTTCGGGCCGATTTCATGCAGCTCCACGTCGCGGTAAGCGGTCTTGATCGGTTCGACCCAGTCGCAACGGTGGGCGGCCAGGTCTTCTTCGCGAAGCGCGCCGCCGGTGGCACGTGCATGATCTGCAATCGCCTTGGCCAATTCGCCGTGATAAAAGTCTTCGCCCCTGGTTTTGGCAATACGTTCCAGCGTGCGCGCCTGGCCGGGGCAGATCCAGCGTTCGCCCGGCAGTGGCGCACGGCCGTTGGGTGCAAACGCTTCGCGGTAGCCGGGCTGGTCGATCAGTTCGGGCACCTGCGCCTGCCATTGGCGCTGCACCGTCGGCGATACGGGAAACCCATTGCGCGCATAGCGCAAGGCGGGCTCAAAGAGGTCTTCGAAAGGCAAGCTGCCGAAGCGCTCACTTACGGCCCGCCACGCGGAAACCGTACCGGGCACCGTGACCGAGTCCCAGCCGCGACGCGGCATGCTGTCGTATTTCGAGAAGTATTCCCTGGTCCACGCGGCCGGCGCGCGACCCGACGCGTTCAAGCCGTGCAGCTGGTTGCCGTCCCAGATCAGGGCAAATGCATCGCCGCCAATGCCATTCATGCAAGGCTCGACCACGGTCAGGCAGATCGCGGTGGCCAGCGCCGCATCGGCCGCATTGCCGCCACGCGCGAGCATCTGCAGGCCGGCTGCCGAAGCGAGTGGTTGCGAAGTTGCGACTACATTGTCTGCCAGCAGCGGCATGCGTTGCGATGGATAGGGAAAGGTCCAGAATGGGTTGGCGGTCATGGGCAATGGCAATAAAGGTTGGAGATAAGGATGGAGAGGGACAGCGGACGGATTGGTGTCGAGGCGTTAAATGGCGATAGTATGCCTGACCGATACGGCGCGCGTCAAAATGGTTGTCGCCTCATTCATGCAGCCAGAGATGATTTATCTGTTGGCTGCGATTTCATCATGGCGACCGAATCACGTTATGGCAAGGCGGATTGCGCTACCGGACTTCGAAATTTCAACTGATATCAAGCTTGGTCACGGCCTGAATGACCGGCTTGGCCTAGATATAAGTGGTTTATGAGACACA
>DASYKE010000222.1:0-60078 GCA_035995725.1 Burkholderiaceae bacterium
GGGACGGCCGTCCGGGAACGCACGGCAACGGCACCGCGTCGGCAAAACTCGACTATATTTTGATGTCTCCAAAGCTGGCCGCCAAGGTCAGCGAGGGCGGGATTGAGCGCAGCGGCGTTTGGGGAGGCAAAAACGGGACGCTGTTTCCACACTTGCCCACCATCGTTGTAGAGAAAGATGCTGCATCTGACCATGCTGCACTATGGGTTGATATGGAGATATAAAAACCAGCTGACGTGTGAGTTTTTTTCGGACCAAACTAGCTTGGAATAGCTCCGGTTAATAAAGTCCTTGATGTCTTTTTGCTGAACGCTTCTGGCGTTTCGTAATTCAGGCTGGTGATGATAGAAAAGCAAACGTTCTACATGAGCGTTTCGCATCCAGCGATATGTTATGAAGTCGGCGTTTCAGGTTTCAGGCTTGAATAAGCGTCTTGGGAGATTGCATGCATTCGCTGACCGTGCTTTTAAAAGCTTGCCCGCAGGCCTTGGGTGTCAATGCTGGAACATCCCGCGACCTGCCCTAATACCAGGCTGCGTTTTTATTGGCCTTCGCTGAGCGTCTGCAAAACCCAATACTGCGAATATTCCGCAACGACAAGATCATCCCCGTCGAGCACGTAGCGTGCAGCGTCATCTGTTTCTCGGTCAAAATAATTTTTACTGTGTATAAATACAGCATTTCAAATCGCAACGGTGATTAAAGCGGGCAGGATAATGGTCAGGAATATCGCAAATCGACCCGAAGTGGATACACGAGGCAATGTGGCGAACATCCACGCACTCTGCGATAGGGCTTTTCATTGATCCTGCTCAACATTAGTTCGTCTTACGTCGCGCATCTGTTGCACTGGTTACATTTCCGTCAAATAATCATGATTCTCTACGGGAATCTATCCATTGCGGCAAGTTTGCGCCGTGTTTTCCGGTGACACAACCAGCATTGAGGAAAACAATGCCATGCAGAGGATCGACTGTGTCTAACCGAACGCCCCGTACACAGCGCGCGACCGCCACCTTGATGCGGTTCGCTCAAGGAACTGACGGCGACCATCGAGGAATTGTACGTGCAGACCTGATAGTCAAAGGTCCGGGAAAGGAAAATCAAATGGCCATGATTGAAGTTGAAGTGCAATACAGGTTGATGTCTCCAGGGGGTTATTTATATGCACATATCGTTGCTATCGGAGGCAATAATCCGGGTTGGCTGATACCGCTGCGAGACGCAATCGACAATATCGAAAATGAGCGTTGCAGGTATTACGTGCAAGGCCATTTGCCATTTTCAAGAGTCTATGTTCACGTAGTCAAACCAGATGCGTTTGACCGGTCGACGTGGTATTTAAGGACGTCCCCCGACAACGTATTGGACAACAACCTTCTGTGGTTACCAAGCTGCCCGAATCTTCTAAATGTGTTAGCCGCCTCACCGTCCGCAAACAACAGGGCAGCGCAGAACTGATCCAACATGCGTGAATGTGTGGAAGAGTCTGCCAAAACTCCGCTCACGCGGAGCTTATCAGACGATGCGGACTTTGACGGAGCGGATTCACATCAATCGTGTTCGCCCCTGCTGAGTACAAGTCCGATTGTCCCGCCATGCCGTGATTTTGTGGGTCAGGTATAGCGAGACTGCCACCTGGAGACCTCAACCTCAGTCGGATAATTTAAAAGCCGCAACCCTTCAAACGGTTGCGGCTTTTTTGTTGCGTAGGCTGGTACAACGTCTTTCCCTTGATTTCATCAAGAGCTGATATAGGGACGGAAGTGAACGTCGGAGGCTGTCCTGTGATATCCAAAGACGGTTCGGCCACATCTATCACAACCAGGCGCAGCGACGCACGTAGCGCGAGAGTCCTGCAAGGGTGTTAATAAGCTGACCTCAAACCCGGGACAAGAGTAGTTTTTGTTGCATTGAATATGGCGGCTTTTCAGTATCGAACGTTAACCCTTCATTAATGTGCCGTTAACGTGTCTTGTGTAAGAATGGCTTTCCTCTCTTCCTCCCTATCACCTGGGATGGATTTAGTCCGACGTCCGAATCCGGATATCGTTTTCTTAAGGACTGCCATGTACTTCATGACGATTTGGCTATTGCTGCTGAATATGTGGTGGGCACAGCCGACCAAGAAGCATCGCCCGAATACCGAAACAAAGTGAGTTCTCTTCCATGCGTCCATGGCTTGGAGCTATTCGCATCAAGATGTGGAATTTGATTCATTGACTGTGCCCCTCGTTCGGGCAGCAGATCTTTGTGCCCTTTGCCTGGGCCGGCCAGTGGTACGTGCTTTATTAAGCAGGGGCAGTTCTGCATCGGGGAACTCGCATGCCTGCGTCGCGGTCATTGTCTTTCCATGCAATGACCGCATAGTCTTTCAGGGATTGCAAATTTGTTTATCGCTCGTATAGGTACTGAGACTACACGAGCTCGGACACGCTTGATGCGTTCCATCACGAACACTATGAAAGTCTGATTTTGAGCACCAAATTCCTCCTCAGTTACCTGAAAGCCCCCGGCTCGGTGGGAGCTATCGCGCCATCGTCGACATTCCTGGCCAAGGCATTGTGCCGGCACGCGCGCGACGCGCAACATCTTATCGAGCTGGGCGCAGGTACCGGTGCCGTTACGCGGCATCTGCGGGAAGAGTTTCCGGAGATACCGTTGGTCGTAGTCGAGTGCGATGCGCATATGGCTGCGGCGTTACGATGGCGCTTTGGGGCGTGCACCGTGGTGGCAGACGCCATCGAAGACAGGGAAGACCTGTTCAAGGACACTCCTGACCAATCGGCGGTGGTTTCGTCCTTGCCGTTTCGTAGCCTGCCTGAAGCCGTTGCGGCGCCAATCATTGGCCTGCTAAAGGATTTTTTGCTGGAAAGCCCGAAAAAGCGGCTCGTTCAGTACACCTACGGCCAGCGCGTGCCATTCGATTCGCCGCACCCTTCCCTCGCCTGGAAACGCCGGGAACTCATTCTGTTCAATGTACCGCCCGCCTGGGTCTGGACGCTGCAGAAATCGGCAAGCCTATTTTAGCCGTCGCCAAGGGGAATGTACTACCCCTTCGCAGGGATGGACGAGGCTTTAGAGGCGATCCGGCCATGGTCCGGGACAGACAAAGCGGTTTAAAGCTCATTGCCGTGTTTCAGGCAATATTGTTCTTGATCCATTAAGACTTTCCGCGTTTTCCACGCTTCGGTTGAAATGTTTTTCGTAACCCTTGTCTAATTGACTGTGTCGCCGGTCGCGGCTTTTCCTTGCCGCCACATCTATGCCTGGATGGCGAGAAACGCAAATGCACAACCCTTTGAATTCAGAAGGCTCTATCGAGCACGTAGTTGTGCTGCGCCAAGACCATGCAGCGCGATGGATGGACATGTCGCTGTGCAAGTCGAGCGTCCGTACCCGGACCATGGCGGCAAGTGATACGGCCGCCATCGACACCGTTGCCGGCACAGCGAGCGGGTAAAGAATTTAATGGCCCGCCACACAATGAAGAAGGCATTCTTTCTCTTGGTATGGCTAGTCGTTTCTTGCGCATTTGCGCAGGATGAAGGGCATGTACGCTTTCAAAAATTCCGGGCCGATTACCGGATCAATGCCGATTCGACTTATAGCGTCGTGACAGAAGTTTCCTATCTCTTGCTTACCGAAGCCGCGCTGGTAGGAAGCGGAAGGATGCCGATCAGCTACAGCAGCAATCTGGAAGAGGTTGAGGTACTGGAAGCCTATACGTTGAAGAAAGATGGCCACCGCATTCATGTCGGGCCGGCTGGAATCCAGACCCAGGATGGTCAACTTGCTGAAGGGTACGACATCTCCCAGGCGGATCAACGCAAGTTGATGATCACTTTTCCGCAATTGGAAATTGGCGATGCAGCGGTCTACAAATATCGCCTTACAGGTAAAGTGGCAATTTTCCCTCGCCAGTTTTACACCAGCCACCTGTATTCGCGTGATTTCGCATGGGATGCAATTGATGTGTCGATTGATGCGCCATCATCAATAGTTCTGCGTACTGAATCAGTGCAGATCGATGCCCTGCCGATCATTGAACGGAATGGCCGTCGCATCCATCGCTGGCAAGCGCGCAATTTAAAGGTCATCCATCGCGAACCGGCTTCGGTCAACTTATTCTCAAGCACGCCGCATTTGATTGCGACGACGTTCAAAGGATGGGGTGAATTCGCGGCCGCTTATGAGGCGCGCGCGAAGCCGAAGGCTGCGGTTACACCGGCAATTCTGCGGATGGCAAATCGGATTACTCAAAACGCCAGGGAACCGCGGGCGCAAGCCAGGCTGCTGTATGAGTGGGTTGCAAAGGACGTGCGCTATGTCGCCAGTTGGGTCGGCGCCGAAGGCTGGGTACCGCATGACGCGGAATTGGTACTGAACCATCGATACGGTGATTGCAAGGATCACGCGGTGCTTCTCGAAGCGTTGCTGGCTGCCAAAGGCATCGCGTCCAGCAGCGTAATGATTAACCGCGACAAGGTTTCCTACGCTCTGCCGTCAGCTGTTTACCCGGCATTCAACCACGTGATCACTTACCTGCCGGAATTCCATCTGTATCTTGATTCCACTACCGGAACAACTACGCCTTTTGGCGCATTGCCGATCGAGGATATCGACAAGCCGGCGATCCATACCTCCGGCTATAGCGGGATGCGCCGTACGCCGATGCTCAAGCTGTCGGCCACTCGTGTGACGCGCCTGACGCTTTCCGATGATGGTGCGATGACTGGCGAGCTTACCATCACCGCAACCGGCGCCGCGGCAATCGACTTGCGTGAAATGCAGCAGTCGATTGGCCAGCGCAAGGAAGCGGAATGGGTGAGAGAACTGCTCGATGAACATAATTTCGAGGGTGAAGGCAACATCACATTCATTGACGATCCCGATGGATCGTCAATGACCATGCGCCTGAATGTACAGATCAAGAACTTTCTGGCGATGTCGGAAAACGGAACGATACCGTTGACGCCATTGCTGGTTGGGCCGATTAGTTTTGATTCGCTGCGTGGCGTCTACAAGCGGTCAACGCGCAAGCTGCCATATTGGTGCCCTGCATGGAATTTCGAGGATCGCTATGAGATCCGTTTGCCGAAAAGCATTAGATTGATCCTGCCCAAAGGAAGAGCGATCAACCAGGCGGAGTTTTCCTATCTGTCTCGCTATGAGCTTAAAGACGACATGCTCACTTCTGTGCGGCATTTGTCCATCGAACGCGCAACCATGGCCTGCCAGCCTGCGGAATATGCTTCAGGAAAATCGGTACTGTCACGCATCGAGCGCGATTTGCGGGCGCAAGTCATTTACCAGCAAAATGAGCAAGCAGATGAGCAGGTGAAATAGGCAAGAACAAAGCGTATGAGAGATGCTACACACGACAATCTGGAAAGCGGCGCAATCAAGGCAGCCGACATTGTGCTGGGGAATTGGACGCGATCGTTGTCACATCCGGTAACCGATTTCGGCAATCGGCTAAGCTTAAGCCCGCCTCATCAGCGGTAGTACCCCGATACCGAATAAACCATTGGACGCTCGTACCGATATCCATGCTGTTTACTCGATGTTTACTTTTCCCACGCAGATCCGACCCGCAAAAAACTAATAAACGGCGGGGCCAATTAGCCAGGAACCCGCATGGATACCGGGCTTGCGGGGGAATTGCGATTCCTTATACAAAGGAAAGCCTAATAATATTTAATTCCGGTTTCCCTAAGATTTGCCAATCAACAAGATTTCCCCCGGTAAATACAATGATTGAAAATATTAATTCTTTACCAATATTCAAATCGGTGCCTATACTGTGATATATGACCATCGCCACTGCCTTCTGAAGGCCAAGTGAAAACCGGGACGACAAGGAAACTGCTTGTTGCGGTACGCCCGCAGGATATTTATTTGGTGTTCGAGGCATTGGGCACCGAGTTTGATTTGGTGATTTGTCATTCCCTGACAACGGCAAAAGCGGTGCTTGGTGAGAATATCGGCTTGATTACTTGCGGGGTGCGTTTTGATGAGGGTCGGATGTTGGATCTTCTTCGCTACGTCAAAGAAAACCCAGAGACACAATCAATTCCTTTCCTTTGCGTAATCGGAGCTGGCAAATCATTTTCTCCTGCAGTCCTCGAGGGTATTAAGCAAGCAGTCTTGATACTGGGAGCTAACGGGATTATTGATCTGTCGGAATTAAGAAGGAAGCTAGGCGACGAGCAAGCATACGAAACACTGCGACAGGTGATCCGCAAGGTATTATCACGCCCCGCTACCGAATAGTGTCAAGGAATGGCTAGCCTCGATCTTGGCTTGCGCTGGCAGCTTTTTCTTCGAACGCACCATTGGCAAACCCTTCCTTGAAAGATCCGCCAAGCCGTTCAACTATTGCGAAGTGCTGGCGCGACGGCCTGCTCCCTGAAGGGAGCCAATGCTTAATGCATGTCGTGATGCATGTGTTCCCTCATTCTGCTATTCCAGGCGTTCTTCGAGAAAAGATCGAAAATCGTCTTCTGCTCCGCGCTCAGACCATCATAAAAAATCCTGGTGTCGGAAGCGATCTTGCTGAGGCTGTCGGCATTCGAACGCATCATGGCGGCCATCTTTTCCATTCTTTCCGGCGTCGGCATATTTTCGTAATCTCGGCCAAACGTGCCTTTCATTTTTTCTCTGGATTGAGCGCGCGCCCTTGTCTGAGCAGTCAATGCATTCGAGAATGTCTCCCAGGCCGCTTGCTGGGATGGTTTGAGGTTGAGCTTCTGCTTTAGCTCAGCAAGGCGTTTTTGTGCTGCAGCGACCGGATCCTTCGAGTGGCCATGTCGCGCCTCTGCACCACCCTGTGTCGGCGGGTGCGTTTCCTGCGCTATGGCATTGGAGCCGACTCCGGTCATGAGAAAACCGGATATCAAACATGCTGCTGTGATAGATTTTTTCATCGCATTTTCCTGTTTGCTTGATTACAGAATTTACGTTACTGATTACTGCGCTGTGCGCCATTTCCTGATTCGTACCCGTAGTTGGGCCGGTTTCCCGTTTTGCCGTGCTCATTAAGCACACGCGAAGGGATGGATCGAGCGTTTAATCTTAATGGCCACGGTGTTCGCCACGATCATGGCCCCAGTGCCTATCATGGCGATCCTGTCCTCGTCCTCTCTCTATGTAGACGGGTTGTGGTTGCACGTATGCAAGTTGCGGCTGCACGTAGACAGGTTGCGGTTGAACATAAACCGGGGCTGGAAATATGCCTGGGATGCCGATGTTGATACCCACATCCACGTGCGTCGCCGCCATCGCAGGGCCTGCCGCCATCATTAATGCGGCGCTTGCCATCAATCCTGCAGCAATGGTGAGATATTTTTTCATGATCGTTTCTCCTTCGCTAATGATTCCATTAAACGTCTAATCGACTTGCGTTACCATCTTGCATTGGTAACTGCTGTAACAAGATATTTCATCGATCAAAAAACAAGGATTATTGCGTCCGATCTTCGGCTGTTGGCATTGAATTGGTTGCTGCACTTCCTGCATGCGCTCCGGCGCAAAATACTGGTAGAGCGACGCTGCGGGCGCCCTCTGGTTCGAACTCTTCGCGCAGCCCCTGAAACAGGGCATAACACTCTAGACCATTTTCCATTGATTAATAGCCAGATTACCGAAGTTGGAATCGATAAAAGAAAATCCCCATGTACAGCGACGCGACCGCAACGCCCTCCTTCTTTGAAGCACTCCGCAGAGATTTTCTATTCTGCACCCTGCTCTTGATCCTTGTACTGCTCACGGCAGCAACCCCTGGGAAAATCGGCACCTATCCGTCTCTCGTGGATTGGGCAACGATTGCGACGCTGGGGGGCCTGCTTGTGCTGACCAAAGGTGTGGAACTCAGCGGGTACCTGACCCGTCTCGGCAAGCGTCTGATTGATCTGATGCCGACAGAGCGTGCTCTGGCAGTATTTTTAGTGCTGGCGACTGCGCTGCTATCGACTTTACTGACCAATGATGTGGCACTGTTCGTGATCGTGCCACTCACAGTGGGATTGCACACCGCCGCTTCATTGCCGATCACCAGACTGGTTGTGTTTGAGGCTCTCGCGGCAAATGCCGGTTCGACATTGACCCCGATTGGCAATCCTCAAAATCTGTTCTTGTGGCATCAGTCTCATATCTCCTTTCATCGATATGTGATTGCCATGCTTCCGTTGGCCGCCATACTGATGGCGACGCTCCTCTTGCTCACCGTGGTTGCATTTCAGGGACGCCGGCTTGAACTGCGAAAAGAAGCGGTTCGCGAACCTGTACGGGCCGGTTTGCTGTTGCTGTCGCTGCTGCTCTACATCCCGTTTCTGGTGTGTGCCGACCTGCACTATCCGGTACCGGCACTCGCCCTCGTCATGACGATTTTTCTGTTGATGCACCGGGACGTACTCAAGCAGGTCGATTGGCCATTGATCCTGGTGTTCATCCTAATGTTCATCGACCTTCGTCTCATCGCCCAGACTGCGTTGATGCGCTCATTGATAGACAGTGCCGGTCTGGCGAACTTGCGCAATCTATATTTTGCGGGCATCGCCACATCGCAGTTCATAAGCAATGTGCCGGCTGCCATTTTACTGAGTGAATACACCAGGGAATGGCGGCTTGTGGCATACGCGGTAAATGTCGGCGGATTTGGCTTTATCCTTGGCTCTCTGGCTAATATCATCGCACTTCGGATCGCGCGGGAGCGCGGAACATGGCTCACATTCCACGCATTCTCCATTCCGTTTCTGTTGGTCGCTGGCAGCCTTGTTTACCTTTGGCTATTCATCTGATGCGTCCTTGAAGTGCGCTCGGAGCAGCGTCCGACTTTAAGATCAGCGCACCCAGTAAGGCTGATGGAAAAATGGCGGGCCGTAGTATGGCGGGCCTTCTGCCGGGCTGTCCAATGGCGGGCTGTCCAATGGCAGGCTGTCGAATGGCGGGCTGTCGAAGGCATTATTGCTATAGCGAGCAATGGCGTCTTTCTGGCTCAGTCCGATGACACAATTCCGCCAGGGGGCAGCGTCGCGCTCGAACCCCAGTTTCTCGCAGGCCGGGCCATAGACCACAGCCATTCGGTCGGCTTCTTGTGCTTTTTTTTGTGCTTTTTGGGCCGCCTGCTCGGCAGGCGTTGTTGCACAACCGGCAAGGAAAGCAGCGATCGAGGCCGTAACAATTGAAATACGCATAGCAATTGCTCTAGGTTGATTTCTCCAGCATTTTCATGAGAGGTTATGCCTCGGTACCGACAAGCGTTTGATGACGCGCAATGGCAATAAAAAATCCTCCGGAAGGAAGGGTTCGAATGTTGTTATGTCGGTAGCGGCTACTATGCCTGCCGGCAACAGCCAGGAAGGGTGAACAGGATGTTTGATGACGAACCATCCTATCGGTAAATCAGCCTTGCTCATACGTCACATGACGAAATCAATTTCTACAGGCTAGCGCAATCCGTGTCATGGCAAAACCTTCGATTTTCAATGAAACGGGAGAGCTGCTGGCGCCAACCATTGGGTTCGTCCCGCGCTTTACACCTTTAATCTTCTCGCCATTGAATGATCCGGATCGGCGTCGGGTTCCAGCCGGAGCATGGGTTGTAAAACTGCGGACAGTTCGACATCAGTACCAATACATCCTTGTCGGCGCGCAGGTCGACATAGTCTCCCGGCTCGGATAAACCCTCCTCGATTTCAGCAGATCCATCCGGATGTACCGGCACATTCATGAACCAATTGATGTTTGCATGGATGTCTCGCGCCGACATGTCATATTTTTTTAGTGCGGCGAGGAAGTTGTTTCGGCAGCTATGGGTGTGAGGAATGCCGTAGCGCAGATAATTCACTTCAGTGCTGCATGCCCCGCCGATGGTGTCGTGGGAACCGACCGAGTCGCTTACAACAGTCATTAACACTTCGGCCAGGTCGGAATAAAGCTTGAATCCGGTCGTTACATAAATGCTGCGGTTCAACTTGAGGGAATTGGCTGCGTTGTACCGGATTTCCTTGTTCGCCAGATCGAAACAAAGAAAATCAACGGCTTGCTGCCCGCCCAGATCAATGATTCGCAAATGCGTTCCCTCCGCCAATTCGCTTGCGTAGTGATTGGATTCTGTCTCGACCAGATCATCGCGCAGTATGCGACCTTTTATTGTGAGCGCCTCCGCCATTTTGCGGCCACCGTTTTTGGCCTTCGCGTCGGTCATCTTTTGCATCGCCAAAGGCTTCATTTTTGCCGCCAGCGCACGTGCGTAGGCTGCCCGCTCTTCGAAGGTGACATCTTGATTTTCCAGCAATATACCCGCCATGCTCGACTCCTGAAGTGATTAATATCCGGATTTGTATTTGCAACTGCTCATGAGGCCAAGACACCTTGTGCATTGATCGCATTGAGCACCCGTTCCGGGGAAAACGGAATCTGCGAAACACGCACACCGATTGCATCCTGGATTGCGTTGCCAATGGCACTGGCGACGGCCAGCATCCCGCTTTCGCCGATTCCCTTCAGCCCGTTCGGCCCTGGCCCAAGCCCATGTTCTTCAACAAAGCTTTCAAGTACCACCGGAAGGTCCGATGCAGCCGCGACGCGATAGAGTTGCGGCACTGCATTGATCGGATCGGCCCCTTCATAACTGAGTTGCTCGAACATTGCCTGGCTGAACGCCTGGATCGCCGCGCCTTCGACTTGACCGCGGCAAGCGGCGGGATTGACGCTGCGGCCGGAATCGGCTCCCACCACCAGCTTCAATACATTGACGCGGCCGGTCTCCTGATCCACCTGGACTTCCGCGCCGGCCCAGCTCGGCATCCAGAACAAGTTTTTGGAGTTGAGCGGCGCCTGCGCATCGTAGGGAATTTTCATCATCCCATGACCGATGAACTCAGTACCCACCGGTCCGAAATATTTGGTAATCATCGGCTGCAGCGGGAAGTACTGGTCGCCGTGGCGCACAACCCAGTTTTCCAGCGAGAGATCCTCTGGCAGGCATCCAAGGCGCTCGGCAGCAAAGGCCAATAGCTGCATCTTGATATCGAACGCCGCGCGTTCGATCGCAGCGCCGTTAACAGTCGTGCCGAAACTGACATGCGTCCCGGTATCGAGCGGCGTGTAATCGGTATCCAGCGCCGCGTAGTGCACCCGCTCCAAGGGGAGAGCAAGTGCATCGGCAGCAATGCGCCCGAGAGCAGTCATCGCGCCTTGTCCGATTTCGACGGTCGCGGTATGGAGAAAAATATCGCCGAACTGCGTCACCTTGAGCAGTGCCGAACCGTGGTTTCCAGTGCCACCGCCGTCTTTGAGCCCGATGCTCATTCCCATGCCACGGCCACCGCCTTTCTCGCGCCGGCTATAGCCCAGCCGCCGCGCAACTTCGTCAAGACCGCGTGCCAGGTCACTGTCCATAGCACTGTCGCCCGGCGCATAAATTTCTCCCACCGCCAACAGATTGCGACGGCGAAAATCATATGGATCGATGCCCAGGCGGCGTGCAATCATGTCGATCTGCGATTCCGAGGCAAAGCTGGCCTGGGTGCCGCCGAAACCTCGGAACGAACCGCCAGGCACACTGTTCGTGCGCACCGAGCATGCACGCGTGTCGATCGCCTCCCACCGGTACGGGCCGGGAATGCGATAGCCTGTCTTGATGGTAGTGCTCACGCTTGCATCACTGTAGGCACCGCCATCGAGCTGGATTTCGCTGCGGCGAGCGACCAATGTCCCGTCCGCCATGACGCCCGTGGTCAAGCTCAGGACAGCGGAGTGCTTGGTCAGGGTCAGCAGGCCTTCGTCCATGGTGAGGCACAGCCGGACCGGCGCCTTTGCCTTGCGCGCCAGCAAAATGGCAAGCGGCTCCATCTTGCAATAACTTTTGCCGCCAAAACCACCTCCGACATAGGGAGTATGAATACGGACATGATTGAGCGGAATGCCGAAAATGCGTGCGATGTCGCCGCGCAGGATGAAAGGATCCTGGTTGCAGGACCAGAGTTCTACCTTGCCGCCATTTACTCGCGCGATGTTGACGTAGGGCTCCAGGTGATAGGGGTTAATCCGCGAGAACACGAAACGATCGGTGAATACATGGGTCGCCGACGCCAGCGCCGCGTCGATATCCCCGCGCTTATAGCCAAACTCGTAGAGCACATTCGGGCGCGGCTCTTTCAGGCTGACTGCACCTTCGCCGACGGCAAGCACATTACCCGCCTGCGGCTCTTCAAACAATTCCGGAGCGCCTGGCGCGAGAGCATCCTCGATCGTCATTAGCGCCGGCAGCAGCTCGTATTCGACGTGGATCAATTCAAGCGCACGCAACGCTGTTGCTTCGTCAACAGCGGCCACCGCCGCGACCATGTCTCCGATGTAGCGGACCTTGTCGATGGCAAGCACCGATTGATCGCGGATTCCGACGCCGTAGGTAGGATCGGGCAGCGCGGCGGCATCCTTGCCGGTGACGACGCAGACCACGCCCGGCATGGCCTCGGCCTTATGGGTATCTATAGAGAGAATGCGTGCATGCGCGTGCGGACTGCGCAGGATTTTTGCATGCAGCATATGAGGCAGATCCAGATCCAGAGTGTACTGCGCCGTGCCGGTCACCTTTTCCAGACCATCAAGGCGCTTCATCTCTGTTCCCCGCTTGTACGGGTGGCTTGGCGCATTTCGAGCGCGGCCAGTTGCACTGCTTCTATGATCATCTGATAACCGGTACATCTGCAAATACTTCCATCAAGCCAGCGGCGTATCGTTGCCTCATCCGGGTCGGGATGAGCCGCAAGCAGTGCCGTGACCGAGAGGATCATGCCGGACGTGCAGAATCCGCACTGGAAAGCATCGCGCTCCAGGAAAATTTTTTGAACCGGGTGCAGGGAGGCTGCATCTCCCAGCCCTTCTATCGTCGTAACCTGCTTGCCGTCGATTTCGAAGGCAAACATGGAGCATGAAGCCACGGGCTGGCCTTCGACCAGGACGGTACAGGCGCCGCAGACACCGCCATCGCAGGCAATTTTGCAACCCTTCAGACCGAGCATGTCGCGCAGGAGATCGGCAAGCACGACGTTTGTACCGATGGCCATTGTCCGCCGCACACCATTGATCGTGGCAACAACGTCATATACGCATAATGGCATCATGGGAAGTCCTTTTGTTGAAGAAGCCGGCGCAACAGCACCTGAATCATTTGGCGCCGGTATTGACTGCTTGCCTGCCAGTCGTTGAGTGGGGTCGCCAACCCGTCCATGAACGCGCTGGCCAGGCTGGCGGCGCGTTTTGCGAGTTCCGGCTGCGAAAGAGGGTGTGGCAGTTCGAGCGGCCGGACGCAAGGACCGGCATACGCGCAGCTGATTGCAACTCGTACCCTCACGATAAACCCGTTGTCATGGTCGAGGCCGAGCGCGATGCCGACGATCGGGCGCATGGACCGGTCCACGCGCAGCATGACGCGGTCTTCGACCGGAATCTCGACCGACACCAGCAGGCCGGTCTCTCGTGCTATTGCATCAATGGGTACCTGCGTCCGATCTCGGCCGGGGGCCGCCAACGTGACATGCGCGCCGAGCGCCATCAGAATCGGCGCAACGTCGTAGCCGGGATCCCGCGCCATCACATTCCCGCCGAGCGAGCCCTTGCATCGTACGCGTGGATTGGCCAGGGTCGACCATACCGTAGCGAGCGAGGGGAAATGCTCGCGCATGGCAGGCGACATCGCAATCTCGCGATGGGTGACGCCGGCTCCAATGCGCATGGTTCGGTTGATCGACTCCATTGTCGTCATTTCCGAAACGCGGGCAAGGTGAATCACATTTTCCGGCCCTGCGCCGAATTTCATGCGATTGATGAGATCGAGCCCGCCCGCCATGTAGGCGCCAGTGGTTTGCATTTCACCCATGAGCTGGACCGCCTCATCCACAGTGGACGGCCGGTGCAAATGGAAAGGAGCAATGCGACTGCGCGAGCGCTGGCCGATCAGCAGGGATTTCGAGATCATTATTGTCGATATCTCATTTCAGTCGAGTTCGAATTCATGATTTCCTTCGAGCAGGATCCATGCCAGCGAATTTCGTGAATAATCGTCTATATCAAACTGAGAAATTTCGAAATTTTTTTCGGATACACTGGTCGTGCGCCAAATGTGCACAATTTCGAAATTATTTGCACCGGATGATGGAAAGCGTGGGCGCCCTGTAGTTCGTACCCCATAGTCCATTTCGTCAATTATCGCCTTGGCGCAGCCGGGCCCAAGTCAGCCAGGCGTCAATCCAAGAACCAGCATGTCAATCAGCTGCAAACAGAGTACGATCCCTGCTGCGAGCCGCACAGCATTCGACATATACTTTGGGACAAACCAGGCTGGCAAATCGATCTTGTACTCCATGAAACGAACTGCGAGAGATCCGACATGGCAAATACGGTGAAGGAAACGGGTGCTAACGCTCGTCGCGCTTCGGACGACTACGGCGATGCGCCGTCCAGGGCGTCCTATACCCTTGAACGCATCCGCGCCGACATACTGGCAGCGACGCTAAAGCCAGGGCAAAAACTTTCTTTCAAGATGTTGACGTCAATGTATCAGGTAGGGCTTAGCCCTCTGCGGGAATCGCTCTGTCAGTTGGTCGGAAACGGACTTGTCATGCTTGAAAGCCAACGTGGCTTCCGCGTCACGCCAGTCTCAAGGGAAGATCTGGTGGATGTCATTTCAATCAGGCGCTGGGTTGAAGTTTACGCGCTCGAATTGTCGATCGATCGCAGAAACGAGCAGTGGTCGCAGGAAGTAAAATCCGCACTGGACGAATTCACCTTCGTGGCGGCAAAAGCGGGAGATTCCCGGCCCATCAACAAGGATTGGCAAGAAATCCATCGCAAGCTGCATTTTGCGATGATCAGTGCATGCGACTCTCCGACCCTGCTCCAGTTTTGCTCGCAAATTTACGATCGTTTTGATCGTTATCGGCGGCTTGCCGTGCCCGCTCAGGCATTTATGGCGGCCACTGCGGGAGATCACGGCGCTATTGCGCGCGCCGCTCTGGCCGGCGAGCGCAACAAGGCGAAACTGCTGCTTGAGCGCCATATTGACGATATCGCCGAGATCGTCAATGCAAAGTTCACGCCCGACACTGCAGGCGACTGCAAGCACTGACTTGCTGAATTACGTCAGTGCCGAATCTTCCGCGTGTGTCACGCCCACACGCTGACGGTATTCATCCATCTCGGCCTCGATCCTGCGGGCGCATTCCTTCTTACCGCCGCGGCGCCTTTTTCTGTTGCGTTGCGAGCCTTTCCGCTCTCCGGACACTCATGGCACGGTAGTTGCTCAATCGTGATTGCCCTTGCATGAAATGTTCGCGAACGCTTCATCTGGATGCGTTCGACGTACGGATTCTATCTAACCGGAGATCTATCAATGCACAAGCACATATTCTTGCGTCGCGTCGCGTCCTCGCTTCTTGCCGCCCTTGCTGTAGGAGCTGCTGTCGCGCACGTCCCGGCCTATGCGCTGGACAAGGTCAGCGTTCGGCTGAACTGGATTCCGGGTTCGGAGCATGCCTATTTTTTTCTCGGGAAGGAAAAAGGCTGGTATGCGGCAGAAGGAATTGATCTCGAGATCCTGCCGGGGAAAGGCTCGACCGTGTCAGTAACAACTGTCGGCAGCGGCGATACCGACTTTGCCTTGGCCGACGGAGCATCGGTGGCGCGTGGATGGGAAGTGGGCGTTCCGGTCGTCGTCACCTCGGTTCTGTTGAAGGATAGCCCCGCCTCGATCTACTCGCGCAAATCATCAGGTATCGCGACAATTGCTGATTTGTGCGGCAAACGTGTCGGCGTCAATCTCAAGAGCACGACCACGGCGCAGTACAAGGCGATGGTCGCGCTGGCAGCTCCGAAAGATTGCAAGATAGAAGAAGTGCCGACCACGGCCGGCGGAAGCAAGGAATTGCTGGCGGGGCTCGTCGACGCGGCGGTGACGTTTTCATATGAAGATCCGGTGCAGTTGAAAGTCAAAGGTGTGGAGTTAAATGAAATCATCGCGGGCAAGTTCTTCAAACTTTACAGTCTCGGACTGATCACCAATCGGAATCTGCTTACGAACAAGCGCGACGTCGTTAACCGGTTCATGCGTGTCACCATGCGCAGCATGCAGTACGCGATCGCTCATCCCGATGAAGCGCTTGCCGCATTCCTCAAGACGTCGCCGGAAGCGAATATCGATTATGAACGCGAAAAACTCGCGCTCTTCAATCGCCTTCTCCTTGCCGACGACAGCACCGGAAAATCACTCGGCAAGCATGATTTGAAAGGATGGCAGGCGTCACTGGAAACAATGCAGAAGCTCGGCATCGTCAAGGCCAGGATCGATCCGGCCGAAAAATTCGTTTCCTTCTAGGGCGGCCCGTATGCGCCGCCTTTTTTCCAGGATTTGGCCCGTGGCGATATTTCTCGCTGTATGGGAATTGATCGTTCACGGTTTTAGTATACCGACATACATTCTCCCGGCACCCGAACGGGTCATCTCGAAAATTCTCGAAGCCAGGGTTCTATTGGCCGATCATGCGATGATCTCGATTTTCGAGATCTTTGCCGGCTTTCTGGCGGCCGCACTGGGCGGCTTTCTGATCGGGATCGTCATCGTCTATTCCAAACGGATGGAGCGAATGATAGAACCCTTCCTGGTGGTGTCTCAAGTAGTGCCGAAAGTGGCACTGGCTCCGCTGTTTATCATCTGGTTCGGACATGGCCTTGCTCCCAAGGTGATCATTGCCGCAACGATAGCATTTTTCCCTGTGCTGGTTAATACGGTTCTCGGCCTGAAAGCCGTGGAACACGAAATCCTGGAAATGATGGATTCAATCGCCGCCAGCAAGCATCAGATCTTCTGGCGCGTCCGGCTGCCCAATGCGTTGCCCTACATTCTCCCTTCCCTGAAAGTGGCGGGGCTGTTAAGCGTAGTAGGTGCGATGGTCGGCGAATTCGTCGGGGCCGACAAAGGGCTCGGCTATCTAATGATAGTCGGCGATGTCAATCTCGATACTGAAATGTTGTTCGCCGCGCTGGTGATCGTCACTCTGGTCGGACTGCTGATCTACGGCGTCGTCGGGTGGATCGAGAGGCGTGTCGCGCGCCGATATGGAAGGGGCGACGCTCAGCAGTTGTTAACCATTTGAGATGGGAAAACATGAGACTCGAAGCTATTAATCTTCAGCCGATGGGCGATCTAACATGGGAGCGGCGACGCTCGGCGGTTGTTAACGATTTGAGATGGGGAAACATGAAACTCGACACTATTAGCCTTCAGCAGGCCGGCGATCAAACTGCGCGCACCGTTCCCCAGTCCCCCTTCCTTGCCGAATCAGAGCCAAAGGGCATGCCGGCGCAATCCGCCAGAGCAGCACGGCCGGTGCTGCCCGCGATATGTCTGCAAAACGTGGATGTCACCTTCAGCACGGAAGCGGGGCCTGTAAAAGCGCTGTCCGGCGTCAATTTGACCGTAAAGAAAGAAGAGTTCGTGTCGATTGTCGGACCTTCCGGTTGCGGAAAATCGACCATTCTGCGAATTGCGTCGAGTTTGATACACCCGTCATCAGGCGAGGTGACGGTGCTTGGATCCGATGCGGAGGAAGCAAGGCTTAATCACAGCTTCGGTTTCGTGTTTCAGAGCAGCGTGATGCTGCCGTGGCTTACGGCATTGGAAAACGTGCAACTGCCTCTGGACGTAATCGGAACGTCATCGGGAAAGGCGCCGATTACTCCGACCAGGCTGCTGGAAATGGTTGGATTGAAAGGCTATGAGAATCTCTATCCGAGGCAACTGTCAGGCGGCATGCGCCAGCGTGTCGCAATTGCACGCGCGCTCTCCTTCAATCCGCCGGTTTTGCTGATGGATGAACCTTTCGCCGCGGTGGATGCGCTGACGCGGCAGAAGCTGCACACCTTATTAATGGAAATCTGGAACAACGCACGGAAGACGGTTCTATTCATTACGCACGATGTGTACGAGGCGGTGATGCTGAGCGATCGCGTACTCGTGATGTCGCGCTCGCCTGGCCGTATTGCCGCGGAAATTCCGATTACTCTTCCTCGCCCGCGCAATCAGGCTATCAAGAACGACCCGGAATATCAGCGTTTATGTGCGCAGATACTTGACTTGCTGATGCAAGAATAGAATATCGGCCGGCCATCCGGCCAGGTTGGAAATCCGATGGCATGACGAATGCGCATCCGCAGCCTGATGCGCCAGACTCATTTAAAGGTCCAATACCAGGACATCCGACTGCGCCCGTGAACAGCACGGGACGAAAAGCATATTGGCGCGTCGCTCTTCGTCGGTCAGATACCCGTCATTATGCTCGGGTACGCCTTCCAGGATACGCGTGACGCATGTTCCGCAAATGCCCTGTTCGCAGGACACGGGAAGAGCGATCCCGGCAGCAAGCAAGGCCTGGGCTGCGGTTTCCCCGGCGGATACGGAAATCCTCTTTCCGGTCGATCTGATTTGGAGGAGAAAACTAGAGGCATCGCACCTTCCATTCGCCACGGTGCGGATTCCGGAAAATCGTTCGAAATGAACGGTCTCCGCCGGTTTCCCGAGCTGTTTTGCAAGCGTGGTGGTCGCGTCAATCAGTGCCGACGGTCCGCAGACGTAGACATGGCTTTCACGCGGAACCGATCCGATTGTCGCTGCAAGGTCGAGCCTGCCTGTTTCAGATTTCTCGCTGAAATGAAAATGGACGCGCGAAGCGAATGGGGTATCTTGCAGATAAGATCGAAAGGCCATGCGCTGCCGGGAACGTGCTGCATAGTGCAACTCGAATGGTTTTCCCTCCGACCATAGCTGAAGTGCCATGCTGACGATCGGAGTAATCCCGATGCCGCCGGCTATGAGCAGCGATGGCATTGTCGTCTCTTTGAGCTTAAAGTGATTTTTCGGGCTGCTCACCGGCACAAGTTGGCCGACTTGAAATTCATCGCATAGCGTCCGGCTGGCGCCACGGCCGGATTGTTCGCGCTGAACGGCGATCACGTATCGCGAATCATCCGAAGGCGAACCGGCCAGAGAGTAATGACGAATATTGTCGCCGATCCTCATCTCGACATGAGACCCTGCCGCGAACGGAGGCAGTTTCCGTCCGGTGCGATCCATAAGTTCGAAAATGAAAATGTTCTCGGCCTCTTCATGCTTCTCTGCGATTTTTAGTTCAAACCAGTCGTTTGCCATGCTTCCTCATTTCTTTCCTGTCACTCCGCCGGGTTGGCCACTTCGGTCATGAGAACTTCCCGGCGACGCCGGATGACTATTAAAGCCAGCCGATGAAACCAGCCCTGCCAGCGAACTAGCAAGTTCCATGCGTGGGAAAGGCAATGAACCAACATGCGCCCCGACCCTCTCTCGGGACGGTATGCGCAGGGATGCAATCAAGCGGGAACGGAAGTCAATCATCAACGCTTCGAAAAAATCGAGATTGTCTGTACCGGTGCAAAGTCGCGGTGCATTCATGAAAATTTCGATATTTATCGGAAGGCGAAATAGTCAACAAAATACCGAATATGTCGAGTCGCCAAGGATGACTTGATGAGGTATCAGGTGAGTCATCGACTGCCTGGGCAGGAACAAGAAGAATAATTTGAATTGTTGTCCGTCATTGGCCACCTGGCATAAGGCTTGCGTTAGAGCTTTATGTCTGCGTCGACACCTTTATTCAAGCGATGACCATGTGCCGTTGCACGCGAACGATTAATCCAATGCAGTGAGGAGATACATAATGGCTGATCACCCTTTGACACCCGATGCCGGCGCCGCCGTGCCGCGGCTTGGCGTTCGCAACTACTGGTATCCGGCTCTGGCGGCTTGGCGGCTTGGGCGGCGCCCGAAGGCAGTCAAGCTGTTGAACGAGGAAATTGTGCTGTTTCGCGACGGCGGGAAAATTCATGCGCTTCATGACCGCTGCCCTCATCGCGGTGCAAAACTCTCGCTCGGGAAATGCCTCTATCCCGGATCGGGAACGATCAGCTGTGCGTACCATGGCTGGACATTCAATGGGGATACGGGACGCTGCATTGCAAAGCTGATGGAAGGACCGGATGCACCTATTCCGTCGAAAGCCTTGGTCAAATCGTACCCTGTTCGTGAATGCGCAGGCGTTATCTGGGTATTCGTCGGAGAGATGGATCCGGTCCCCCTGGAAGAAGATCTGCCCGAGTATCTTTGGAATCAGAAAGAGTGGCACTCGATATCGAATTGGCGTACTTATCATTGCAACTGGCGACTGTTGATCGACAACTTGTCTCACGATCAGCATGCGCCTTATCTTCATCGTACGTCGCCGGAGCTTCTCTTTCAACCGATATTCAAGCACGCCACCCGCAATTCAACCGCGGTGCTCGACGATGGAAAGGGGCTGGGACATGTCGCCCACGATGGAATTACATCTGCCGATTATCCGGGCCTGGGCCACTTTCCGCCGCCGCAAGAGTGGTATCGCGTGATGAAGCCGACCGGTCGCGGAAAAGAACTGGATCCTTCCAGCTCGCCGGCAGCGGCCAAGTACGGCATCAAGTTCAGGCACATGACGCGACTGCCGAGTGTGGCGCTGATAGGCCGGCCCAGCGGCGATTTCTTCACCTGTCGTTGGGTAACGCCGATCGATGAGAACGTCACCGTTCTGTACAGCTTTAACCTGTTCCGCCGTCGCGGATGGCTGCGCGTTCTTGCAGATCGGGTCTTGTGGTTTTTCTGGATGTCATGGGCGCATGACTGGCTGTTCTCCGATCAGGACAAGCGAGTCGTCGAATCGATCAAGCCCGGTCCCGAACTGCTCTCCCGAACTGATATAGGCGTGACGGCATGGCGGCGATTCACGATCAAAAATGCACGTCGACCGCCGGATGCGGAAGAGTCGGACATTTCTGCATCGGAGGAGAAGATTGTCGAGACCAAGGGTTGACCGTGATTTCTGTTTTTCCATGGTATCGACCAGGAAAAATCATTCAGAGCCTGGTTGCGCATCGCTTCACATTGAAAGGGTACGTCATGTCACGAATCAAACATTTGGCAATTGCCGCTCTTGTCTTGACTGGCATCGGAGCGCCGGCGGCTGCGGCACCGGCATTGGAACGGGTAATCATGAGGCTCAACTTCGTCCCGGGCGTGGAACATTCATTTTTATACCTCGGCAAGGAGAAAGGCTGGTATGCCGAAGCCGGAATCGATCTGGAAGTGTTGCCGGGTCAGGGATCCACTGTTGCGGTTAAGAATGTAGGAAACGGGGAAGAGCAATTCGCGATTGCCGATACGGCCTCGGTTGCGCGTGGTTGGGAGGTCGGTGTTCCGCTGGTTTACACGGCAATGCTGCTCAAGGACACCCCGGCTGCAATTTACTCGTTGAAGTCGAAAGGCATTGAAAGTATCGGCGACCTGTGCGGCAAGCGGGTCGGGGTGAACATCAAAAGTACAACTGCCGAACAGTATCGCGCGATGCTCCGGCTCGCCAATCTGAAGAATTGCAAGATCGATGAGGTGCCGATCAGCTCGGGGGGAACCAAGGAAGTATTGAGCGGTGCAGTCGACGCGGCCGTGAACTTCGTCTATACCGACGCGCTGCAAGTAAAGACCAGTTCAGGCCAGGTCAATACTATCCTGGCGAAGGACTATTTCAAGCTGTTCGGCCTCGGAATCATCACGAACAAAAAATTAATCGAAAAAAATCCCGAGCTTGTCGACAGATTCATGAAGGTGACGATGAAGAGCCTGCGATATGCCCTGGGGCGGAAGGATGAAGCGATGGCGACGTTTCTTAAGATATCGCCCAGTGCAAATGTTGCCTATGAGGGGGCGAAATTCGACATGTTCAGGCAGCTTTTGCTGACGGACGATCCGACTGGAAATTCAGTCGGCAAGCAAACAAAGCCGGGGTGGGATGCGACGCTCAAGACGCTCTATGACCTGGGCATTGTCAAGTCCGTGCTCGACTCGGAAGGAAGATTCATCCCACTGAAAAATTGACCGTGCAACGGTGAAGTCGATGCATGTTTAACGCAAAACCAGCACAAGAAAGGAAATATTGATAATGCAAAGATCCAAAGTCAGTCCCGACCTGGAGGCGATTTTCAGAAAGCTGAATACGCTCGAAGCGAAAGACGGAAAGGCTCCCACACTTCCTCCGGAATGCTATACCTCGCCAGAGTTTTTCGAATTCGAGCGTATCGCGGTGTTCGGCCGATCGTGGATCTGCGTCGGACGCGAGGAACAGATTCCCAAGCCGGGCGACTATCTCGCTTCCAACGTCGCCGGCGAGCCGCTGTTGATCGTTCGCACGGAGGAAGGGGTGGTACATGCAATGAGCGCCGTATGCCAGCATCGCGGCCAGGTACTGACATTCCAGTCAGGTTCTGCGGCGCGTTCATTCCGCTGCCCGCTGCATCACTGGACTTATGACCTCAAAGGAAATCTGCTGGGTGCGCCGCATATGGGTAGTCCGGAAGATCTGGCCTGCCTGCGCAAAAACACAAAGCTTCCCACGGTCAAGCTGGAACTGTGGCACGGATTCATCTTTGTCAATCTTGACCCGGATGCATTGCCTCTTGCGCCCAGTCTGGCAAAGATCGAACCATTCTGGGATGGTTACCGTGATGCAGATCTGGTGGCCGTACCACCCGTCCCGGCCGACAATTCGCTTCCATGGAACTGGAAGATCCATGTCGAGAACTTTACGGATGCTTATCATCCGGGATTTGTTCACAAGGGTACCCACGATATTGCGCCCAGCATACATCCGGATGGCGGGGTGAAATTTACTCCGATGAATGCCGGAGACAATGCGATCATCCGTACGGTACCGCTGCTCAAGAGAGACAGCGGCATGATGCGCGATGGGTGGGGCGAGGAGGCGATGTTCCCGCCGATTGAAACTCTCTCACTGGACCAAAGGGAGCGTCTTACTTTCGTGCTGATGCCGCCAAGCATGACCCTCGTGTTCGCGCCGGGAGCCGTGGCCTACACCTTGCTGTCGGCGAATGGCGTCCAATCGACCTTTGCGTCGAGCGACCGCGTCACTGGCGGAGGGTGGCTGCTGCCTCGCAGTACAGTGAACAGATCTGATTTCGCAGAACGGGCGGCAACCGTCCGAGAAGGCGCGAGCAAGATTTGGGCGCAGGATGTGCCGGTCAACATCAGCATGCAGAAAGGAAAATCCTCCAAGTTTCAGCCGCCGGGAAAATACGGCCCGTTGGAGACGACGCTCGTTCAATTCAACTCCTGGTTATTGCGGTCATATCAGGACGCGCTGAAAGCAATTTCCTGATTTATTGAAGCGATTGATTACCCGCGAGGGCCGGTCTATTTTTTTTGTTTTCCCATTTGGAGCATACATATGAATGCGCAGCAGATCAATCTTGTTCAGGAATCATTGAAAAAAATCATTCCGAATGCAGAGGTGGTGGCAAATCTGTTCTACAAAAAGCTGTTTGAACTCGATCCTGCGTTGAAGCCTTTATTTAAAAGCGATATGCAGGAACAGGGAAGAAAGCTGATGCAGATGATCGCGACAGCCGTGAACGCCTTGAACAATCTCGACGCGCTGCTGCCTGTTGCGCAGGCGCTTGGCGCGCGCCATGGTGCATATGGAGTAAAGGATAAAGATTACGACACTGTCGGCGAGGCGTTGCTTTGGACGTTGGCAACCGGCTTGGGGAAGGAATTTACACCTCCCGTCCGAGAAGCCTGGACGCAAACTTACATGCTGTTGGCCGGCGTAATGAAGGACTCCGCCAAGAGCTCTGCATAAGGCAGGAATGTTCATATGGCTCCGCTCCCTGGCGTTTTTGCAGGGCGCAGAGCAGACGAGATTCCAGCATCATAAAGGGCTCCCCCGTTCGAACGCAAAGATCATGCGGAATACTGATATCAGCCGGTTCGCAGGAATTCTACCCGCCGCAGGAAAAGGCGTTCGATTCGATTCAACCAACAGCCGATAGCCGGCTTCCGTCCAACCGGCACTGCGCGAAATGCATATAAGCAGTTGACTGCCTAGTCTCGATTCAATAGCCTTTATTCTGTAGCTGAGAACAGAACGAGACACGCCAAGCTCGTCGGCCGCTTTTTGTCAAACTTCCTGCTCTGGCGACGTGAGGAAAAACAATCAGCGAACTTGCATCAAGATTGTTCGCATTGATGAGGTATCCTCAACAAACATATGAAAATGGCATACCTTATGTCAATCGAGCTTGCCCTCTATAATCATCACGAGACGAACAATCAATCTTGAGGAAAAATTGAAAATCGAATCGCCTGTCCGGATTCCCGCTGCCGACGGCTACCTGTTGGGAGCGACCCTTTATTACCCAGGTGATTCACCTCATGGCCAAACAGTCGCAATCATCAACTGCGCAACCGGCGTCAAGGCATCTTATTACGCCAGATATGCGCGCTTTCTTGCATCGCACGGTTATCTGGCCATTACCTATGACTATCGGGGAATAGGAGCGTCGCGTCCGCCATCGCTGCGCAAGCTGAAAGCGACGAAGTTCGACTGGGGCAGCAAAGACTTCGAAGGCATCATGCAATGGGTAATGAAGAATTTCGGCGATGCTGAGGTAGTTGTTGTCGGCCACAGCATCGGCGGAGTTTTGCCCGGATTCAGTGCATCGAACTGGCGTATCAACCGAATGCTTACGGTAGGAGCCCAATTCGCATATTGGAAAGACTATGCCAAACACGTGCGCTATAGAATGTTCTTCAGATGGCATGTCCTGATGCCTGCGTTGACTGCGATCAGCGGTTATTTTCCCGGCCGATTCCTGGGCTGGCTTGAGGATCTTCCATCCGGCGTTGCTTATGAATGGGCCTTTCGCAAGCCGACTTTGGAAGCCCTTTCGCCGGGTACTCTTGCAGGAATAGATCCAGCCAAGGAATGCAGCACCATCAGGTATTTTCCGGCATTGAAGTGTCCCGTGCTGGCGTACAGCATTACTGATGACTATTTCGGAACGACCGCGGCTGTATTGCGGCTTCTGAATTATTACAGTCGCAGTGACAGAACTCACGTGACGGTCGATCCCAGCGAGTTTCAGCTATCGGAAATAGGACATTTTTCCTTTTTCCATGATCGCTTTAAAGAGAACCTGTGGATGGAATCGCTAACATGGCTAACAACCGGAAAAACCAATCGACGCATTTCAAATTTCTTGCCCTCTGTTCCCAATGTTTAATGGACAGAGAATATTGAGACCACATCAGGCCGGTATCTCAACGCGATGCGTCTAGGATGAAAATGAATTGCCGCGATGGCGCCATGAGCATTGCGTGCCTGTCACTTGTTCATTAGAATCACTATCGGACCGGATTCTATCAATCCATGGAAAACAGGTTCAACGTCGCTCGGACGGTTCCGGGCGCTTACGTAAGGAAAATCATGTCTCAGTCCCAAACTCCGCGCCGCTTTTCGCGCATTGATCGTCTTCCCCCGTATGTTTTCAATATCACGGCTGAACTAAAGATGGCGGCCCGCCGGCGCGGCGAAGATATTGTCGATATGTCGATGGGTAATCCCGACGGCGCCACACCAGTGCATATCGTCGAAAAATTGAATGAGGTTTCAAAACGCCCCGACACTCACGGCTATTCGGCATCCAAAGGTATCCCCAGGCTGCGGCGGGCAATTACCCATTGGTATAAAGACCGATACGACGTGGATTTCAATCCTGATACCGAAGCAATTGTTACGATCGGTTCCAAAGAAGGTCTGGCACATCTGATGCTGGCAACGCTGGATCGCGGAGATACTGTGCTGGTGCCTAATCCCAGCTATCCGATTCATATCTATGGCGCAGTCATCGCCGGCGCAGACATTCGTTCGGTACAAATGAGTCCCGGCGTTGATTTTTTCTCCGAATTGGAGCGTGCAATACGGGAAAGCTACCCGAAACCAAAGATGATGATCCTGGGCTTTCCCTCCAATCCGACTGCCCAGTGCATGGAGCTGGAATTTTTCGAGCGTGTCGTCAAACTCGCCAAACAGCACGATATATTGGTGGTGCATGATCTTGCTTATGCAGATATCGTCTTCGATGGCTGGAAGGCACCCTCCATCATGCAAGTCCCTGGTGCGCGGGACGTCGCGGTGGAATTTTTCACTCTGTCGAAGAGCTATAACATGGCTGGCTGGCGTATCGGGTTCATGGTGGGAAACAAGGAATTGGTCGCTGCCTTGGCGCGCATCAAGAGTTATCACGACTATGGCAGTTTCACGCCGGTACAGGTCGCTGCCATTGCCGCGCTCGAAGGCGATCAAGCCTGTGTAAAACAGATTTGCGCCAAATACCAGACCCGCCGCGACGTGTTGGCCAAAGGATTGCACGAAGCGGGCTGGCCGGTCGATATTCCCAAAGCATCAATGTACATCTGGGCGCGCATACCTGAAACCTATCGTCATCTTGGCTCGCTGGAGTTCGCAAAGCTGCTGCTGGAAAAAGCCAAGGTGTGCGTTTCTCCTGGAATCGGCTTTGGCGAGTACGGTGACGAGTATGTAAGATTTGCGCTCATTGAAAATGAAGGGCGCATTCGGCAGGCCATACGTGGAATCAAGACAATGCTGCGTGATGGGCAACGGGTGAAATCCATCTGATGCGCATAAGCGACGCCGAAAGCGGAGGCAAAGCGATATCGGAACCTCTTTCTTCGGCGTCGCCATTTTCAGTGTGTGGATTGTACGATCTTCAGGCGAGTAATTTTCCTGACGCTACAGTCGTTACCGGTTGTAAACTCGCATCTAGTCTGCAGACTCCGGTTCCATAGAGGGGAGCTTGGCAACCAGCAACCGGTCGATCCGATTGCGGTCCATGTCCACTACTTCGAAGCGGTAACTTTCCCATTCGAAATGCTCGGAAATCTTGGGAATATGGCCCAGCCAAGTCATTACGAATCCAGCCAGCGTGTGGTACGTGCCCGCAAATTCCTCGGGAAAACGGACATCGGTTTCGAGCAACTCGCGGAAACGATCGAAGGAGATGCCTGCGTCAATCAGCCATGTGCCATCCTCACGCTGGACTCCATCAACTTCATGGTTTTGGTCAATGATGGATACGTCGCCCACCAGTGCTCCCAGCACGTCGCTCAGGGTAACGATACCTTCGATCTCGCCATATTCGTCGATGACCAATGCAAGTTCGGCCCGATTCTTTTTAAGTGTCTCCAGCAACTGCATTGCACTAACGGTTTCCGGGACGAACAGTGGCGGCTGCACCACCGCGGCAATATCGATTGGTTCACCGCGAATAGACTGTTCGAACAGGCTTCCGGCATGCACTACCCCGACGATATGCGAGAGATCGCCCTTGCACACCGGAAAACGATTATAGGAACTGCTGGCAATCTTCCTCAAATTGACATCAAGCGGATCTTCGATATCGATAAAATGCACATCCATCCGCGGCGTCATTAACGCGGCAACACGCAGGTCGTCCAGTCTCAGTGCGCGCGAAACGATTTCGTGTTCTGTTTTTTCGAACACACCCGCGTCTGTACCTTCTCGCAGCAAACCGGCGATTTCTTCTTCGGTCACCGTTTCGTCTTTAGGCGAGTGAAGGCCCAGCAAGCGCAGCAGAAATTCGGTTGTCACGGTCAAAATTTTGACAAACGGTCCCATCATGCGCGACAGCCATTGCATCGGCGCAGCGATCATCGATGCAACCATTTCAGGATATTGCATCGCAATGCGTTTAGGCAGCAGTTCCCCCAGTATCAACGATGAGAAGGTGATGGCCACGACCACGAATCCCAGAGCAAATTCGCGGGCGTATGGTCCTATAACGGGCAATTCGGTCAACTGGGGAGTCAATTTGGCGACCAGCGAAGCTTCACCGAAAGCACCGTTGAAAATACCGATAAGGGTAATGCCGACCTGGATGGTGGAAAGAAACCGGCTCGGATGGTCCGCCAGTTCCAACGCGGCTTGAGCGCCGCGGCTGCCATTCTCGGCTAAATTCTGCAAACGAATTCGTTTGGATGAAACGACAGCGATTTCAGACATGGCGAACACGCCATTCAGAACAATCAAACCAAGGATGATTAGTATGTCCACCATTGCAGGATTACGCGGTTTGCCGCCTATCCTCGTTGTTGAAGAACCACTATTGTACGGGTAACCGGGCGTCGTTCTTTATGATCGGCTTAAAAATTAAATGCTGAGGAATATGCATCATGTCAGGCGGCTGTAGGCCCACCCTGGCAAGCGAATCGGGCCAATAATTGATAACAACGACAACTTGCAGGAATTGTCTGTCAATGCGCAGGTTCCGCTTCAAGTCCAGGCCGGAGAGTCAAAATCCGGTGTGAAAAATCGATGCGTCGCGACGAAAAGCGCAGTTCGCAGCCACGGCGATCATCCCGCAAAGACAGATATTGATGCTAGCAGTCTTTATGCCAGTATCTTTTTGAAAAAATCCCTTTTCTTCCCTCGGACCATCATGATCGTTACCATATGCAATGAAGCGGCGTGAGTTCCGGCACCTACCCGGCACGCACTCCGCACGTACCCCCTTGGCAGCGCCTTCCACTACCCATTCTTTCGTCTTGCAAATACAAGACAGCGGACTTGATTTTTATCAGCAAGCACTGAAAAACCATCGATAACGCTGCCACTATGTGCCGGAGCGTTTTATTCTGTCATGGCTGTATCGACAAATCGTGCTGCACATAATTTGTGTTTTGGAAGCGCACTACGATATGCCTGACGGGAAATCTCGATGTCGATCAATTACCTGCGTACCCTGCTGCCAAACTTGCTCTTGATGGTGGTCGCCGCATGCAGCGGAGGTGGCGCAGCCCCCGGCGGCGCAAGTCCGGTGACAGGCAATCCGGGCACGCTCAGCCTCAATCTGCAACAGGTAGCCACAGGCTTGGACAGTCCGGTCTTTCTGACGGCTCCCACCGGCGATGCGCGTCTGTTCATCGTAGAGCGCCCGGGACGAATTCGCATCGTGCAAAACGGTACGCTTCTGGCCGCGCCCTTTCTCGACATTCACGATCGCACCACCACGGATAGCGAGCGCGGCCTGCTGTCCCTGGCGTTCCATCCGCAATATGCGACCAACGGACTGTTCTTTGTCTACTATACGGATGCGAACGGCGATCTTGTCATCGAGCGTTTCAGCGTAGCTTCGGCCGGTGCCAGCGTTGCGGACTCGCTCTCTGGTATACGCATATTGTCCATTCCTCATCCTGAATTCGGCAATCATAATGGCGGCTTGCTGAGCTTTGGTCCGGACGGTTATCTTTACCTCGGCACGGGCGATGGCGGAGGCAGCGGAGATCCTCTCGGGAACGCTCAGAACACGAACTCGCTGCTCGGCAAGATGCTGAGGATCGACGTCAATGCATCCACGGTAATCGGACCTTACACCATTCCGCCGTCCAATCCTTTCGTCAATCAGAACGGCAAACGACCCGAAATCTGGGCCTACGGATTGCGCAATCCATGGCGCTATGCATTCGACGCGCCAAGCAATCTTCTCTTCATTGCCGACGTCGGAGAGAACCGGCGTGAGGAAGTCGACGTGGCAAGCGTCATTCAGGCAGGCTTGAACTATGGCTGGAACATCATGGAGGGTATAGTCTGCTTTGCAGTCGATCCGTGCGACAGGCAAGGACTCAGCCTGCCTGTAATTGATTACGATCATGCCGGCACCGGCTGCTCGATCACCGGCGGTTATGTTTACCGCGGCAGCGCGATTCCCGCACTGCAAGGCCGTTATTTCTACTCGGATCTATGCGCGGGATGGCTTAAGAGCTTTGTTTATGTCAATGGCGCAGCCACGGAACAGACAACCTGGGATGTTGAGAATGTGGCGCCAGTCTATTCTTTTGGACAGGACGCGCAAAACGAGTTGTATGTGCTTTCCGGGAACGGTAGTGTGTACCGTATCGTTTCGTCTTCTTAATCGGGAATGCCATGAAAATGAAAACGCCGTCTCGACCGCCTTTATACTTCCCGCATCACATCTTTTCCTGATCATTGCGGCGCATGGGTAGCTGCTGCTCAGTCACTTGCATGGCACGCCGCCGATCTGCATGAAGCGGCAAGACTTTCCAAAAAAACAAGCAGAATGGGTTTCGTTGTCTGTAAAAACCGCCTTTTCGTCGTTCAGTATTGCTGCCTCCGATAAAGGGATATGAACATGGTTCAGAACATGGTTCGTACTGCGGGCACGTTATTCTTTGCCGCTATCCTCATTGGATGCTCGCTGGTGGCGCCGACTGCTTCCAAGGTGCCGCCCGCCACCGCCGACCTCGCCCCATCCGGCAAACTACGTGCCGCGATCAATTTCGGCAATCCGATTCTGGCAACCAGAGATGCCGCGACGGGTGACCCGCGCGGCATATCGGTTGATCTCGCGCGTGAGCTCGCGAACCGGCTGGGTGTGCCATTGGAATTGGTGACTTACACCTCTGCCGGCAAGGTCGTGGAAGATGTCAAGTTCAACGTCTGGGATGTCGCATTTGTTGCCATCGATCCCGAACGCGCTATTGATATGGACTATTCGGCGCCTTACGTAATTATCGAAGGTGGCTACCTGGTGCCACAAGGCTCGCCGATCAAGAGCAATGCGGAAGTTGATCGCGAAGGGGTACGCGTGGTGGTTGGTGCGGGCAGCACATACGATCTTTACCTCTCCCGTGAAATCAAAAAGGCGCAAATCGTACGCGCTCCCACCTCGCCGCTCGTAACGGACACGATGATCAAGCAGTCTTTCGACGTCGCCGCCGGCGTCAAGCAACAACTGGAAGCCGACTCCAAGCGCATTCCTGGACTACGCCTGCTTGAAGGGCGCTTCATGGTCATTAATCAAGCCATGGCGACTCCCAAGGGCCGTGCGGCTGGGTCACGCTACCTCACCGAGTTTGTCGAGGAAATGAAAGCGTCCGGATTGATCGTACAATCATTGGCGAAGCATCGAATCGACGGCGCAGTGATTGCTCCGCCAACGGATGTGAAAACTTCGAAATAGATCGAAGGAAAGTCGGCATTGCATAACCGTGACCGGATTGAGCAATGTCAATGCTGGTTTGGTTCGCTTTCATTGGGTTGAACGAATTTGTACTATGTTGGAAGGTACCAGGCTTCTCGTCTCGTAACCTGCTCGGAATATAGGAATCAGTCAGGCGGCCTGATCCCGTTCAATCTCATGGAGAATAAAAATGAATATTTCACTAAAGAACGTTCGATTGCCACTGGCGCTTATGATTACGGCTGTCGCTTTCATGACTGCAAGTTGCTCCACGACCGGAATGAAAGATTCGACGACCGGAACGAAAGGTTCCACGACCGGAATGAAAGGCGGTGGCCGCGACATGACGTCGGCCGCACCACTGACCGGCGCGCAGGAAGTTCCGGCAACGTCGACCGGCGCAACCGGCAAGAGCACGGTCCATGTAATGGCAGACAAGTCGGTGAGCGGTATCGTTATCATCGACGGCATGACCCCAACCGCCGCCCATATCCATCAAGGCGCAAAAGGGGCAAATGGCCCGGTGATCATTCCGCTGGTAAGGACCTCCGACGACACTTTCACCGTTCCGGAGAATGCGCATTTAACCGACGCGCAATACGATAGCTACAATAATGGCGATCTGTATGTCAACGTACACAGCGCTGCATATCCCGGCGGTGAAATTCGCCTGCAGTTAGTCGGACAGTAGACGAGAGACGAGCGCATTGATTGTCGCTGCATCATGCAGCGCTTTGCCCATCCCAGGAACGGCTCTTGTGGCATGAGTATTCATTGAGGCCTCCCTGCCCATCCAATTTGTTTTGTATGTCACCACTGAATAATAAGTTGGCGATGTGACGTCAGAATAATCAACAGCAGGAAACTTCCAATACCTTTATCCGAACTCGTTAAAGATATTGTGAGCGCAACGCAACGTAATGCATCTGATTAGGCGGAGTTGGAAATGGGGCAGCATGAAAGGAGAACCAATGCTGCCCTCTCCTTGGCCCGCTCGGCGAACAGCTGATCTCTACGGAACTTTACGGGACTTCGTATCGTAATGCCGACGTGTCGGCAATTCGCGGCGCAGTTGCATCAGGTCCGCAAGTACCTGATTTGCCAACGATTTGGTCATCGCGTCCCTGGAAGAAACCAGTTTGGCAGCACCTCGGATAGCCGATTCCAGCAATCCGGCGTACGACGTTCGGCGACGATCTTTGACAGTCTCTTCCATATCTAAATATTAACATTTCAGTACATGGCGTAAAGAAATTTTAACCTATGGAAAAGAAACTTTGATAGTGATAGATGCGAGACTGGAAGTCGGGAACGGAGGGGCTTAATCATTCCCTCAGGCACGCCCAGTGAAGCGAAGAAACCGCACCGCCACAGATCGACGTTGGCTAAACGCGACGAGTTACACCAATGCAATAGTCAACGAAAACATCGACTTATTTATCCTTTTTAACCCACTGGCTTATGCGGTGTTTTATAAAAATAATTTATTTCTGTAATGAAATTTCCCGATATGGTAAGTTGCTAAAGTACGTTGATGATTAGGGAGCGGAAGATGGACATCGAAAAATTATGGTACGAATTCTCGCCATATCTATACGCCATTGCCGGCGTGATTTCTATTTTTAATCCCGGCACATACTTGTCTATAATTTTGGGCGTGCTGTTAATTGCTTTCGCTGTAGCAGCCTTGGGGATGCGCTGGGTGTACCGGAAAAAACTGACCAAGGAAATCGACTGACGCGCGGACTGTCTGTCGTATCAGGGCTATACCTGATACGGCATCGACTCCAGTAAAAAACAGCGAAATATGACGAGTGACAGCGAACCGATTCAAAGTTGGCCGAAGTCGATTGTTTCATCCAAAGCCCATCAACTGACCGATCTGCGCCTGATCAGCTGATTGCCCAGCCGCAGCAGTATTGCGGTACCTAATCCCCACGCCGCATTGACGCAAAGCCCTGTCAGCATGCCGTTGAATTTTCCTCCGGCAGCAATCGGCAATCCCTTCAGAGGCGCAACGACGAACCACGCGACCAAGGTCGGAAAAATCATGCCGAACACAAAGGCCTTTAGCCAGTAAGACCCATTGAACTGCCAACGCCGGCTGACGAAAGAAAATACGATTCCCCAGATGCCGCCCCAGAACGCTAGGGACAGGAATGTCGGAACGGCGAAGGGTCCGGCCGGATTAAAAGAATACGGAACGCCTTGCGTTATCCCCGCCGCGTGCAACAACCATAACGTCGGCTGGTGAAAAACCAAAACAGCCAAAAAACCGGCGACAAATCCGGCGATGCAATCGGCAATAGTAAATCTTTCCCCAGTGTAAGACAGAACGCTGTTCATGGATTCTCCTTGAATTAGGAAACGGCAAAAGTATTATGCCTTAAATAACACATGGGTCCCTGTCCGTGTCTTTTAACTAAACAGCTAACGCACACGTACTCTTGCTATGATCCATATTGTCGGCTTAATTCTCATCATGGCAAATTAAATGTCGTTAATCATAAAAGAATGCTGCTCTTAGACAAGATGATTGCTGCAAGCGCCTGCATAGCGCTCATCGCTGCAAGCTCGGCAACGCCCGATGCATTGGCGCAGACGCGGGCATACCCGACCAGAGTCGTAAAAATTATCGTCCCTTTTGCCCCGGGTGGAGGCAATGATGCGTTTGCTCGGCAAGTGGGTCAAAGACTTGGCGAGAGCTGGAAGCAGCCGGTTATCATCGACAACCGGCCGGGTGCCGGCGGCAATATCGGAACCGCGGCGGCCGCCAAGGCGGCTCCGGATGGATACACGCTGCTCCTGGGCCATACGGGCACGCTATCCATCAATCCCGGCTTGTACGGCAGCAAGCTGCCTTACGATTCGCAAAAGGATTTTGTGCCTGTCAGCATGGTGGCGACTACGCCGCTGGTGCTGGTTGTCCACCCCGGCATGAAGATCGATTCGCTGAAGGACATCATCGCGCTGGCAACGGAAAGACCGACGCAGCTGAACTACGCATCCAGCGGCAGCGGCACCGGATCGCACCTGTCCGGCGAGTTGTTCGAACATATGGCCGGCATCAAGATCACTCATGTGCCTTATAAAGGCACGAGTCCCGCCATCACCGATCTGCTGGGAGGCCAGGTGCAGATGATGTTTAGCGTGATTCCTACCGCTTTGCCCCATATTCGAGCAGGCAAATTAAAGGCAATCGCGGTAACAGGCGCCAGTCGGATGGCACTGCTGCCGAATGTGCCCACGATGGTCGAGGCAGGGCTGCCCGGTTATGAAAGTACGCTGACTTACGGCATCCTGGCACCGAAAGGCACGCCGGAACCGATCGTGAAAGAAATTCATGCGCAGATCGCCGCAGCCTTGGAGTCTGGCAGGCTGAAGGAAACGCTGGCGGTGGAAGGAGCCGACACATTGTCGGGATCGCCGACGGAATATGCCGCCCTGATCAAATCGGAAACTGCGAAGTGGGGAAAACTGATTAAAGATTCGGATGTCCGCGCGGATTGACAACAACGCATGCCGGCACTTACTTGTTCAGTTCGCAAATCATCGATGCGAGCGCTTCATTTTCCGGACGTTTTTGTGTCAATGCCTTTTCGCGCGGAAATAAACTGGAATTATTGAAACGCCGATGAGCTGGGATCAATTGTCCGATCACGGAAATTTTCTCATATCCGGAAGGAAGCACAGAATAAGACGCTCCATGAACCGCAGACCAGCCACGTAAAAGCACCTTGGATGCGGTCGGCTATCTAGCCCATCTGCATCTGAAAAGACAGCCGGTAACTTGTATATTAACAATGTAAGAAATGGAATATTTGCGATTATAATAAGCGTCAAAATCATTTCTTAGGAGATCCGTCATGAAAATTACAAAATTGTTTGCCTTGCTGCTGCCGGTTGCATTGATAGTGGGTTGCGCAGCAACCGACACCAAGTCCGGAACCGAAACAACGGCTCAACGATCCACTGGCGAGGTTATCGATGACGCTGTGATTACCACGAAAGTAAAATCCGCACTGCTGGCCGACCCGGACGTCAATGCCTTCAAGATCAATGTCGATACGTCACAAGGCAAAGTGGTGCTCAAAGGCGAGATCAAGACGCTTGTCTTAAGAAAGAAAGCCGAATCCATAGCAAAAGAGGTGAATGGCGTTCGGTCTGTGGACAATCAACTGGTCATCACCGGCTGATCATCCGCTGATCATTCGCTGAAATATAGGCAGGTTCGAAAACTGGAATATTGCCGTAAAAAGAGGGTTGCAGGCTTCGGCCTGCAACCCTCTTTTGTTTCGTTCCGAGTTTTTCTTCATGCACCCCCATGCAAGCCGCGCATATATATTCATTCCGCGTATCCATCGATTGAAGGCGAAAGAGTTATACGCCTGATGAGTATCCGGTTTGCGCAGCGCCAGCCGGCATTACCGCAGAAGCGCATATCGGACAGGTTGTCGGAGCGCTCTTGAAAGAAGGGGGTCTTGTCATGGCGCCGCAATCGGGAAATAGGGAACAAGCCTGATTCAGCAAGCGTTCTGTCCGTAGTTCTGTCCGTACGATGGTCGCGCCGGGCTGGACATGCTCAGATGCAAGCCCGGGCACCCGTCTTCATTATGCAAAAGTGCCGCGGTTCATGTCTTCCAACCGATTACAACAAGGCAAGACTATATGATGTTTGAAGCAACGACCGTGTGTCTGGACAGATCTTAGCGTCCCAACAAACTGATTCCTACACTGACAGCCACGGAAACTACCAGGCATGCGACTGCCTGCAGTTTGTTGACGGTAAAGCCTCTTGCTTTTCGCTCTGCACGAAATTTCGTGCTGGGGTGTGTTGTTTTATGCATCACTGTCCTCGTTGAAATACCAGAAGGTACAACGATTATTATAGAAATTTATTGCTCTACGTCAATAAATTAATCGGAAACCTTCTGAAATACAACGTTGTCCAATCCAAATTTTCTTTTGGTTTCCAGACATCGAACGTATTGCCCTCTATCACATTGATTTTAGGTAATATCCTAACCGCGAGCGCTGATCAAGCCAATCTCAGCGTCACGTATCGTTAACATTAAAAATTGAAAAAATATATGAACATTTACCTATGCGGGCAGAAGTATTTTGGGGCTGAAGTATTTACGGCCCTGCGCCAGGACGGACATAACATTGTCGGGGTTTCGTCGCCGGCAGAGAGCGCCAATGGAAGCCCCGATAGATTGCGTACGCAGGCAGACTCGTTCGGAGTTAAATGGATGAAATCCGGTGCGCTCTGCGAAGCCAACATGCCATCCGATGTCGATCTGATCGTTGCCGCACATTCGCACGACTTTATAACCGAGCCGACACGCTCGCGTACAAAATATGGTGCTATTGGTTATCACCCTTCTCTGCTGCCATTGCACAGAGGCAAGGATGCCATAGTCTGGACCATACGCATGGGCGACAAGGTTACTGGTGGATCGGTTTATTGGCTATCCGAGACCATGGACGGCGGTCCCATTGCCGCTCAGGAACATGTTTTTGTTTTGCCGGGCGATACGCCGGAAGAACTTTGGCGACGTGATTTGGCGCCGCTTGGGGTAAAGCTGTTACGCAAGGCGTGCGTGGACATTGCAAACGGACATTTAATCAAACAGGCGCAAAACGAAAGTATTGCCACCTCGGAGCCTTCGATTAAGCGAGTGCTAGACAGTGCGCAGTCTCAATCTTCAAGCCGGAAAGACCGGACTGCCTAAGGATTTGGCGCTCGAACGATATGTTTTTTATTAAATCGGATAGGACTATATCTACTTTTACCCGAAGAAATTGCTGAATTTCAATTATTTTCTTTTGGTATAGTTTTATGTTAGTTTCTTCACTGCATCGTAAATCCCGGCTTGACGCAAACATGGCGGCTACCTTACCACTCAACGAAGCGGAAAGACTGCGGGCACTGCGTGAATACCATGTGCTCGATACTTTGCCCGAACAGGGATATGACGACATCGTATGCCTGGCAGCGGCCATTTGCGGCACCCCTATAGCATTGATCAGTCTGGTCGATACGGATCGTCAATGGTTCAAGGCGAAGATCGGGTTAGGGATGACGCAGATGGCAAGGGATGTTTCTTTTTGCGCCTATGCCCTTTCCCGGCCGGATGAGCTTTTCATCGTTCCCGATACGCACCGTGACAACCGTTTTTCGGACAACGGCCTGGTTTGGTCCGAGCCGCATATCCGATTCTATGCCGGCGCTCCCTTGGTCACACCGGACCGGCAGGTTCTGGGAACATTATGTGTAATCGACCGCGTGCCGCGTACGTTGACCGTCGCGCAAAAAGAAGCGCTGAGCGCTTTATCCCGGCAAGTAGTCGCACAACTGGAACTCAAGCGCACAACAGCAGAGCTGCAGAATAGCGAACGCCGGTTCAAAACGTTCATGGACAACAGCCCGGCCGCCGCCTTTTTAAAAGACGATCAGGGCCGCATGCTGTACGCCAATGAGGCTTACCTGCAGCGATTTAATATGAAGTTGTCCGACGTAATCGGAAAAAATGATTTCGAATTATGGCCAGAGGAAATGGCAACTAAATCCCGTCAGCAGGACATGACGGTATTGGCCGGAAACGCCGCTATCACTATCACCGAAACGCTGCAAATTCCCGGCAGCGTACCGAGTTACTGGCAAACTTACAAATTTCCGTTACACACGGAGACGGAGCAAAGAATGCTGGGAGGCATGGCAATCGATATTACTGAAAACAAGCTATATGAATTGCAATTGAAGGAGTATCACCAGAAGCTGGAAAGCACGCTGGCCAAACTTGAGACCTTGAGCTCAACCGATGTGCTTACCGGTTTGAAAAACTGGCGCGCTTTCGATGAAAAACTGAAAGAAGAATTTGATCGCGCTCAGCGGTATAACCTCTCTCTGTCTTTTTTGAGGGTGGACATAGATCAGTTCAAGCTGTACAACGATGAATTCGGATATCAGGCAGGAAACGAGTTACTCAAAGCGGTAGCACGGGTGATGACGGAAAACGCCCGTTCGCATGATACCGTTGCCCGTTACGGGGGTGAAGAATTTGGAGTGATCCTGCCTAACACCAGCAGAGAAGGTACGCTGATCATTGCTGAACGGCTTCGACGTTCGGTAGCGATGCTGCATTCGCCCAATCGCGTAACGATCAGCATCGGAATATCAACCCTGAACCTGGGCATGTCGGAAGCAGTCGCGATGACGGACGCCGGCGCCTTGGTCCGTGCGGCGGATGCCGCCCTGCATAAGGCAAAACAAAGCGGACGCAATCGCATTTGCGAGACCGCCTGAGCAAAATGCGTACGCATACTTCGCCGCACTCACAGTAAAGATCGACGGACCAATCGACAGACGCGGCTCTTGCACCTTGTTCCGAGCTGCCGAAGCGCTATCCCGCCACCGGATTGCCGAGGTTTTCATAACCGGATCGGCTCATTGACAGCGACAACGCAAAACGATCGTCGCGCTGCTTTTTCTTAATCGCCCGCGATACCTATCGGTATCCATTAATTTTTAGCGCCCATTCATACACATTCATACAAGCTCACGCAGCTTCGACGAACAACGAACGCGTCGACCATTGCGGACTGGGAAACGAAATTTTTTAAAATAAATATTTATATAAGGAAACCAAAAATGCGAACCATGATCATACGATGCTGTGCTCTGCAGAATCATTTTTTATAAGGCGTAACAATGAAAAAGCAGTCTGAAGGAAAAAAACCCAATCTCTTGACATTATTTACACGGAATTATTCGGGTCCGATATCGCACGTTGCACTGTCCGCAGTAAGCGCATGGATGATCGTAACCGGACTCAAGGGGCTCGCAGGCTTTACCGTAAACTCGCATACAGCACTGGCCGACCTGTTGGGAATTATCATCATTGTCGCTATCGCCCGCTGGGTGAAGGTCAAATACAATCCGAAGTAATCGAGACCGAAGTGTTTTGATGTATTTCAGCTGCCAATTCGCATGCCGCTAACTCGAGATAATACTGGCGATTCAGATTCCTGAATCGTCCCGGCTCAGGCACTCAATCTGTTCATTTCTGGAAGCATCGGACGGACCATGCGCGATGAAGTGCACCGGATGCTTAATGCTGTCCGGCAAGACCCGTCGCGCCGTATCTGAATCGAATCGAGCTGCCGCAAAAATGTTTTCCGGCCATATCCAGCGAGCCGCGACCTGCGCACGAATCTGCACCAATCTCGGCATTGCTACTGCTGCCGAGCGATGGCGCCTGCACAATAGATTCGTTTTAAACTTGCGGCTATGGCTTCCTAGCGATCATGGATTGCCATGCTTAGGCAAAGCGCCGGTAGCGACGAATATCTCGCGCAGCAGATAGACGAAACTGCCGATCAGCGCCAGCATGGCCAGCACAAAAAGCATCGCGATGAATGCGGCCAGCTGAAGGCGCAATGCATCGCCCAGAAAAAGTGCGGCGATGACAACGCATATCAACAGCGCACAGGTGGTGCTCAGGGTGATCGCCCTGTTAATCAATCGCGCCCGGCGGTAGAGAATCCGGATTTCAGCCAGGCTCTGAGACCGGCCCGGTTCGTCGGCTACATCGATACGGTCTTCCAGAATGCGGGACCGGTCGATGATCCGTGCCAAACGATTGGTCAGCACCAGCAGATTGGTGCCTACGCCGGTCAATAGAAAAACCGGCGCGATCGCCAACTGAATGGTATGACCGATATCTCCGAGCTGAATTTCCATGGCGATTTTTTAGATTTGGTAAATAAAGGATAGGTCTTTGGTTCCCATTGCGACCGAGAATTCCGCTACGGCGAACCGGTACCGTGGTATGCGATCAGTCTACCAGCTAGTTACTATTATGCAAAAACCATAGCCGGCAAAGAAAAACGTAAAGATTAAAAATACCGGAATATTCTACCGATGCCGATCGATTGCCATCAAAAGTTCGCCGGTAGTTTTCACTCAGCGCAAAATTCTTCTTTCGCTTTTCTTGCTTGAACTAACGCCAGAAGCTGATAAGCTTCACGAAAACCCAGTATCGCCATTACCGCAAAGCTGAAAGGCCTTCTGAGCGACCGTGCAACAACGGGGATGGCTTTTTTGGTTAGCATCCAAATCAACCAGGACTGATGCCGGAAGACTGCCAGCGCGCATGGACCGTGTTGACGGCGCCAAGCTTCCGGAAAGGGTTCTGGGGATCCGGTGACGGATCGAATCCGCACCTTCAGGGCAGGCCAAAAATTGTTGAATAAACGCCAAACAAGATAGTATCGGCGTGCCGACCGGTAGTATAAGTAGAACGAGTAGTAGAACGAGTGTTTTTGTATTGCCCGAAATGCAAGAACCCATCTATACTTTCGTTGGCATCATTTAATCAGCAATATTGAATCTCGAGGCGTAAGCATGCGCGCTTCGCTCGCCGTCCAACTCTTTATCAACCGGTAGCCAGATCATGATCCGTATTGTTATTGCCGACGACCACACCATCATGCGTGAAGGATTAAAACGCATTTTGGAGGGGGCCGAGGATATCGAAGTGGTTGGAGAAGCCGTCGATGGCTTCGAGGCACTCGCCCATGTGCGCAAAGGCGGCTTCGATCTTCTGATGCTTGATCTGTCGATGCCGGGGCGCAGCGGAGTCGAGTTGATTCGTCAAATCAAGGATGAAATGCCGAAGCTTCCGATTCTGATACTGACCATGCACGAAGAAGAGCAGTATGCTGTCCGCGCCATCAGGGCCGGTGCACGAGGCTACCTGACCAAGGAAAGCGCAGGCACGCAGCTTGTAAGCGCAATTAAAAAAGTGGCGGCCGGACGTCCGTATATCAGCCTGGAGGTCGCGGAACAACTTGCGATGGATGCGATGCCTACCAACGAAGACTTGCCCCACAAGCAATTGTCGGACCGGGAATTCGAAGTTTTCAGTCTGCTGGTCGGCGGCAAGTCGATCACCGAAATTGCCGAACTTTTACATTTGAGCGTTAAAACAGTGAGCACACACAAAACGCGCATCCTGCAAAAAATGGGGATGCCATCGTTAGCTGATCTGGTGCAATATGCGGTGGCGCATCGCCTGCTTACTCCATTCAAAATGTAACTGCTGGTATTTATCCCCTTGATTTATCCGCTAGCGTCTTGAGTCATTGTTCATCGATTTTTTCAATGAATGAACGATTCAGTACACTGAATACCCTTCTCCATTCTCCCTCCTGACACGTTGTAGGGATATTCCTACAGACTTAGTTATTCTTCCTACAAGCTTATTCAGCGCTTACCGATAGCAAATAATCAATTCGGTTGCGATACTGGAAACCTGCAACTCACGCATGACTCAGATCAGTCAGGCTTGTAGTTGCTTACAGTTATCTGATGTATCCAGCCGTCGGGGCCTCCATGCTGGAACAAATGATTTTTCGACAGAAATACAGAATACCGGCTACTTGAACGATAAGAGACGGCAAAACCTTGCCGTTACCGTAAAAAATTGAATTTGCTATAAATCATTTGAAATTAGGAGATGGCTATGTTGTCCGCGCAAACGTCTGAAATTCGTTCCGATTCCCCACCTTCGACTTTGCATTCATCGTCCCTGGAAGCAGGATGGCAACGGCAGGGAAAGCTGTGGTCAAACCTGAAAGAATTATGCGACTTGCTGCGCATACCGTCGGCGACTTCTGTAGCCGATGAAGAATTCCTTTTTCAGCATGTGCAATTTAAAACCGGACAACGGATTCATACAATTGGGCAACCTTTCGATACGCTTTATATCGTCCATTCGGGCTTTTTGAAAACGGTACTAATCGATGAATTCGGAAACGAGCAGGTTCTCAGTTTTCCGATGAAAGGAGACTTGTTCGGGGTGGATGGCATACATACCCGGCGCTACGCCTCCGAGGCAGTTGCCTTGTCCAACTGCGATCTGATTTTGCTCCCGTTTAAGAAATTCACTGCACTTGGCAGAGCTCACATTGAACTGGAACACGCGATGTATAGCGTAATGAGCCGTGAACTGGTTCGTGAGCAGGCGATGGTAAGCATGCTGGGGGCGTTAAGTGCCGAAGCCAGGGTCGCGCGGTTCCTGGTATCGCTTTCCGAGCGCTTCGCTGAAATGGGCTATTCCAGCAAATTGTTTAATTTACGGATGACACGACATGAAATCGGCAGCTATCTGGGCCTGACCCTGGAAACCGTGAGCCGCACATTATCCGCCTTCAACGAGATTGGCCTAATCACCGTGGACCAGCGTTCCATCGGTATCAAGGATGTCGATGCCCTTAAAACGCTACGCCGGTTGCCACCGTCCAGCTCACGCGCTAAACAGGGCGCAGCAAAAAAAGCGAAGCAGGCTGTCAATGAAGCCAAGCCGGAAGTTGCACCATGGGAACAACTTATTACCGCATAAATTACCGTATAACCACAGCGACCCTTTAAAGCCCCCCATCTGTTCCAGACGGGGCTTTTTTTTATTTCACCCGACATTCCGCGCTTTATTGAGCCGCATGGCAGTAGCTTGCTTACCCGCAAACCTGCCAGTTATTGTTGAACGAGCTGTTGAACGAGCAGCCTTGAATGATCCTGTGCAGCAGAATTATTGGCGCCTGCTGCCTGTGGTCCTTGGGGTCCTTGTGGTCCTTGTCCTTGCGGTCCTCTTGCTGCCTTCGGTCGCATCCTCATGATCGACAATATTGGTCGAGTCGGTTTCCGGATACGCTACAGTCGCTGCCGCATTGGCTGCGTCTTCCATAGTGGCAGCCGCCGCAATTATATTTTTATTAGTGAACGCAGTGGCTTCCCTGAATGCCGACTCCCACACCGAAAGCATGCCTGTTATCGGGTCAAACGGTGCCCCATTGAGTTGCTCACGTGCCACCCCCAGCCGCTTGGCCGTACTATTGGCCGCGTTGCTACCTAATTGCTCAATAAATTGCTGCATCGATTTGCCGATTTCCGCTTGCATCTCCGCGAACACCTGCAGCACTTCTCTCTGACAATTTGCTGCATTTTCGGGGTGCGGAACAAGCATCGACTGCAAACTTGCAAGCCCTCTCGGATCGCGCACCGCAGCAAGCGCCTGAGCCAATCTCAGCTGCTCGGTAAGCGCACGATGTGTCGCATTAATGATGACGTGATCAATTTTTTCTGTTCCTGAAAACAAGGTATCGGCAAACTGCCGCGTTACCTCCAGTTGAGTCTGATACATATCCACGATCGGATTTAATACATTTGTGTTCGGCATGATGGTCTTCCTGGATAAGACGAGTACAGGTTGAGAAGCTCATTTCTTATGAAGACTTGATCGGAGTGAATGAAAAGCCCGGCCCGATCAATTCAACGAGCTATTTACAAGCTATTCAGATACAGCGGTAATTTGATGGATCCGCGAGATCGTCACCTCTGGAAAAATTGTGTTTTGCATGACTATGAAGATTGTGCGGATATTTATTTCATGACGTTCAAGAACAAAACATAAAACAACGCGTTTGTATTTTCGGAGCCCGAACAAAAAACATGAACAGTGGTTCTCGCCACCCTCGGATCGTCAATACATATATTGACCGCCGTTGACTGCGATGTCGTTTCCGGTCACGAACGCTGCCTCGTCTGAAGACAGATAGGCGACCAGACCCGCGACTTCACCGGGCTCACCCAGTCGCCCGACCGGAATCTGCGGCAGTATTTCCGTCTTTAATGCTTGCTGCGGCATTCTCCTGACCGCCTCGGTGCGCAAGTAGCCGGGCGACACCGTATTCACAGTGATTCCCTTGCAGGCAAGCTCCAGTGCCAACGATTTGGAAAAACCGTGGACACCTGCTTTGGCAGCCGCATCGTTCGTTGGCCCGCATGTTCCTGATCGCGCCTCGATTGAAGAAATGTTGATGATCCGCCCCCATTGGCGTTCCAGCATGCTGTTGACTGCATGGCTGGTCATGTTGAAGACGCTGTCGAGATTGCCACGCAGCACCAATCGCCAATTCTCTGCGGTCATTTTTTCAAAACTCGCGTTCCGCGTGACGCCGGCATTGTTGACCAGCACGTCGATACGGCCAACATCGCTCAGCATCTTTCCCACACCTTTCGCACAGGAAGCGTGTTTGGATACATCGATCATGTATGCGGAAAAAATGAATCCTGCACTGGCTTGCGATTCCAGCCACAACTGCGCATTATCATATCCCGGAGAATACGTGGGCAGTACACGATAACCTGCCGTAGACAGTTTTCGGCAAATCGCTTCTCCCAATTCGTCTGTTCCGCCGGTGACCACCGCCACCTTTTGTACGCTCATGCCGGTCTTCCGAATTCCTGGATATATATTTAAAAAGTACTTGCTTTGAATCCCGGTCGCGCTCAAACGCACAGACCATGGAAATGCTCATTATTTGCTGCTGTTCTTCAGAAAAATCGCTTGATGAAAAGAACAAATCATTTGGATTGGAAGGAATGCGGATTAGTTCGATCCTGATGCAACCCATGCCGGGATAGTTTTATTTATCCGGAATTGCCCATATAGAGGTACAGCACCGGGATGCGCGGTAGAACGGCAAGTTGCTTCAGATGCGGTGCGAGGAGTCCGGCGACTTGCCAGGCGCCGGGAATCTGCGGGCTGCAGCATGGAACGACTTCAGAAGACACTTCATTCATGCAGTGCGGTTGCTCAATCGGAGCGCGGCAATGTCAAGACTTTGAAAGTCCGGCACGGAAGATTGCCTAGTTTACGAGCGATGGAGAAGAGATGAACAGGCTGCTAATTACTTTCGCTTTCTTCGTCGAAATAATCCTCGCGGCAAGAAACACTGCAAAATCGGCGGACCGAATCAACCAGCCGATCACAGTACCAGCACGATCCTTTTGCTTGAAGCGTCATTGCACGACGAGCACGCTCCGCCATACTCCGGGATTTTTTCTCGCCGCCGGCATCGGCAGGTGGTGCGTGATCCATTATTTGCATCCCTCAAAAATTTATTAGTGCTTTTGAGAGAGATTACTTTGGTGCCAATACAAAGAGATGACAACAATCAAGGTTTGTTGCGGTAAGAAATACCTGAATCATTACCTGTCGCACCAAGCATGAACAGTTCTGCAGATTGCAGATAAAAGGCACCCGCGTTAATTAACGCATGACTTCCCGCACCTGAACTGTATCGATACAAATCCAGACATAAAACCCATTACTTTCGACAGGCGATAAGCGGCAGAAGTTATGCCGGGACAGGCAAAGCAAGCGCAATATGGACGACGTGCTGTCTATGGAGGTGTGCCAAGCCAAATGGCGTCACGAGCTCGACAAAAATAATTGCCATGCCGGAGCAGCAATCGAAAATGCCGCAATCGCCGTAATGACTTTGGCGATGCATTCGCGGAAATGGCTTAGCGTCGTCGAGCCGACGCCTTCATTTCGGAGCCGTGTATAGCGGGTCTGCGGCCACCAGCAGGCTGCATCGAATCTTCTCGACCAGCAGCGCGTCCATTGAACCGCGCCACCAGCGCAACGCCAGCGGCTTATGGCGGGAATGTCCTACGATGACCAGCTCGATATTCAGCTTTTCGACGAGTTCTGCTATGACATTGACGGGTTCGCCAACTTCCAGATGATTGACCACCTGCAGCCCGGCATTGGTCAGCAGCGCATGGCCCGCCGACAATTCCTGTTCCATTCTTTGTTTTTCCGCGACCAGTTCTTCTTCCACGTTCATTACGGCCGCAGCCGCGTATTCCCCTACTAAAAGATAGGGGGGCGGATTGACTACCACCAGCAGATGGATCTGTGCCGAGGAGCCCGGCGCAAGCCGAATGCATTCCAGCAACGCGGAGCGGCTTTCTGCCGCACCGTTGTAGGCGACCAGTATTTTCCGATACATGAGATCCTCCTGTCTTGGTGTGATACTTAATTTAAGTATAACAACTGTTATGAATCCTGCCACTAAATTTACTGATTGCCAATAATGACAATCTGCCGGCGTCCAAGTCACGCCGTGCCCATGTCAATATATAGGATATGCAGGTAAACAGAGGGAAACAGGAGAAAACAGAAGGTGGACGCGGCTTCCGGTCTGCATATTGCCCGGAAGTCGCTTGACTGGGAGAACCACTTGGCGTTTATTCATGGAATAATATGACATTCCGTAGCGTGCCCGCCCCGATCGGAAAGAAATGGGGGACGAGAAACCCGATGTCTGTCTGTAAGCCGCACAAGTAGCCAATTTACGCTTTCGAAAATCCTGAAATGCCTGAGAACATCCTCCCGCAACGTTCTGCTTCCAATGCCTGTTATTACGCTGTCCTTCCCATCCCGTCTTGGTTTGCCGTCAAACTGATAATCACCCTATGAATTCCTTGCCTGCGGAAGATCACCCACGTCCCCAATCGCTGACTGACCTGTTTTTTTCCTTTTCCGTGCTGGCTCTGCAGGGCTTCGGCGGTGTGCTGACCGTTGTGCAGCGGGAACTGGTGGAAAAAAAACGCTGGTTGACGAGGGAAGAGTTTGTGGAGGAATGGGCGGTTGCGCAGATTATGCCGGGCGCTAATGTGGTCAACCTCGCCACGATAATCGGCGCGCGCTATTTTGGCCTGCGCGGCGCTATCACCGCATTAGCCGGTTTGCTGACAATTCCTTTGGTGCTGGTGTTGTCGCTGGCAATGGTCTATGCCCAGTACGCCAGTCATCCCGGCGTGGCCGGAGCATTGCGCGGCATGGGTGGGGTGGCGGCGGGGATGATTGCTGGCACCGGGCTCAGAGTGATCAATGCGCTGAAAACAAATCCGATGGGAGCGCGCTGGTGCTATGCGCTGGGCGGCATTTGTTTTGTAACCGTTGCATTGCTGCGCTGGCCGCTGGCCTATGTGCTGCTGGGGCTGGGGTCTGTCGCTTGCATGCTGACCTACCGGAAGCTCACGCCATGAACGAGACGCTGCATGTCACGCTGCAATGGGAAGACTGGTTTAACCTGTTCGCGCACTATCTGACGCTGTCGTTGCTGGCGGTGGGCGGAGCCATCACCGCCGTGCCCGAAATGCATCGCTACTTGGTTGACCAGCAGCGCTGGCTGACCGATGCCCAGTTCAATGCCTCCATTTCCATCGCACAAGCCGCACCGGGGCCAAATGTGCTGTTCATCGCACTTCTGGGCTGGAACGTGGGAGTCAATGCAGGCGGCATGTCGACCGGCTTCCTGGGAATGTTTCTCACCATGCTGGGCATTTTGCTTCCCAGCACCACTCTTACCTACCTGGCCGCACAATGGGGATATCGGAACCGCGACCTGCGAACCGTAAGGGCATTCAAGCAGGGCATGGCTCCCATCGTGACTGCGCTTTTGATCGCCACCGGCTGGATTCTGGCCAGTGCCCACCATACTCCGGCCAAGGACTGGCCGTTATGGCTGATGATTATTGCCAGCGCGCTGATCGTCTGGCAAACCCGGCTGCACCTGCTGTGGCTACTTGGTATCGGAGCGATCCTGGGCTGGTTTGGGTTGATCTGACAAAAATCTCAAGCAGCCTTTACTAAAAAGGCATTCTGGCGTTTTGCTGCTTTACAACAACTGACCTGTCTGTTGCCGGGTGCCTTGATCATTGCTCCAATCAATGCAGGTACCGGATACAAAGCACCGACCTTAATAACACATTGACAACAAAAATTCATAAAAGTGAAATTAAGTTCTTTACATCACCAAGAGCGGATTTATAATTTCTTTTGAGAAACAATTAGTGCTGTTTTAGCTATGCCATGTTAGCTAATTATTATTACATTTGATTTAATTTTTATGGAATTTCTCAATAATGAAACAGTTACTTCCGTTCTTTAGAATTTTTTTGCTAACGATTGGCACTACAGCGGTCATGAGTTCAGCGCTCGCACAAGAAATGGTTTTGGCCGTCAATGAGGGGGTCACTTACCAGGATGTCGGGACAATACGCGAACGCTATAAACCTTTGTTGGATTTATTGACGAAAGAACTGAAACGCCCTATCACGGTGAAAAATATTTCCCGATATTCCGAATTTGAAAAAGGTCTGTCGGAAAACATGTACGCGCTGGCTTTTATCCATCCCGCTCATATCGGGCTGCAGGCAGTTAAAAAAGGTAATTATGAAGGTCTTGCCACCGCCAAAGGCTTTACGGAATATCGCGCGCAAGTCATGGTCAGCAAAGATTCGCCGCTGCACTCGCTGCAGGATTTGCGAGGTAAAAAAGTCGGTGTGCCTAGCCTGGAATCGATTACCACGGTAATGTTCACCGCAAATTTACGCGAGCTCAATTTTGCGCAACCCGATAAATTATTAACCCCAACCCGTTATCAGGAAGCTGTTCCATTCATGATAGATAATGGTTTTGTCGATGCGGGCGTCACCGCCTCAAACGCGGTCGCTAACGCATGGACCAGTAAAGGCGGTCGTATCATCGGCGCCACCAAACCAATTCCGATCAAGCAGTTTCTTGCTTCGAAAGATTTAAATGAAGCAGAGCGGAAAAAAGTCCAGGCATTGTTACTGGGCCTGTCCGACACCGAAAATGGAAAAGCCGCTCTCGCAAAAATCGGTATGACCGGTTTTTTGCCCTGGGACACAGCAGTCATGGATGACGCCGCTGCGCGATTGGGCTTATAGCTCCATCATGCGAGCAGCCCCCGGCTCGCACTGACTCACGACCCGGGACTCCGGCCCCAAGCCGGCAGTGCCGGGCAGGTTTTATCCACACCGCGATCCGAATGCTTAATCGTCATGATCGTCATGACGCTTGCCGTGCCGCTTGCCGTACTTGTGATGCGGGTGTTTCTCTTTCTTGCATTCCCAATATCCATCATCCCGCTCGACATAAACCAGTTGGGATTGTACATAGACCCGTGGGACACCAATTGAATAAACCATTGCTTTTATTGAGTATTGATTTGTCCGTACTCGCCGCATTTCGCCAGCGCCGGTGCAAATGAAAATGGCCTGGAGCGATGACTCCAAGCCATATGGATTACATGCAGCCGATGAGGCACTCGGACATCAACTGACGAGTACCAAAACCTGCTATTGCCACCCGAAAACAGAACTGCATGGGCCGCGTCTGTTTCAGGCAAGTTGTCCGACGTCCCCGAAGGGCAGCTATTTCACCAGTCCCGCGTCTTTTGCGTCTTGTATATAAGCCTTGCTGCGCTCGGCTACGAAAGCGGGAATTTGCTCAACCGGAATATCTACTATGTCGTAGCCGTTCTCGCCCAGTTTCTTGCGCAGGTCGGGGTCTTTGTTGATGACATCCATCATGTCCGAAACCTTCTTTTGGATGTCTTTCGGCGTGGACTTGGGCACGGCAATTCCGCGATACGCTCCATCCACCCAATTCAGGCCAAGCTCCTTGAATGTCGGCACATCGGGAAACGCCGGATGGCGCTTCTCGGAAGCGACTGCAAGCATTCGCATCTTGCCTTTTTGCTGGATGGCGAAAGGCAGGTAGGTCATCGTTGCGTCTACGTGCCCGCCCATTACCGAAGCGATCAGATCGCCGGTTCCCTTGAACGGCACATAAATCGTTTTGATCCCGGCTACCTTGTCCAGCCGCTCGTGCGCCAGATGATTTGCGGAAAAACTGCCGGAACCGGCAAAACTCACGGTGCCGGGCGATGCCTTCGCTGCCTTGACCAGATCTTGATAGGTCTTGTAACGGCTGGTTTCAGGGACCACAATGGCGTCCGGCGTGAAGTGGTAGAAATAGACCGGTGTGATGTCCTCCGTCTTGTATTGCGCCGACCCTTCCAGCGGTTGCAGCACGATATGGGGCAGGTTGACGCCGACGATGGTGTAACCGTCGGCCGGCATGCTGTTCAACTGCGCCCATGCCAGTCCGCCACCCGCGCCCGCCTTGTTGACCACTATCATCGTCTGATTGTTTTTGAGGCGCAGCACTTCGGATTGCAGGCGCGCCACATAGTCGGATTCGCCGCCGGGTGAAAAGGGAATGATGTACTGCACCGGTTTGTCGGGATAGGCATGCGCGTTTCCCAGGCCGACCGATGCAGCCAGTGCGATAGCAATGAAGCTCAACAGGTTATGCAATTTCATTTTTTGTCTCTCCGTTCCTCGATGTAGTTTGTGGTTATTAGTTATTATTAATACAAGATACCATTCATCGGCGCCCTTCTCAAGTGCCGGTCAACCGGCGATCCGGTCGCACACTGCTCGCGTCACATCGGCCGTGGTCGCTTTGCCGCCCAGGTCTGGCGTATGCAGCCCGCTGGCGGTAACCGCCTCGATCGCACTCATCAGACGTTGTGCCGCCTGCTGCTCGCCGAGATGTTCGAGCATCATGGCTGCGGTCCAGAACGATGCGATCGGATTGGCGACGCCTTTGCCCGTGATGTCGAAGGCGGAACCATGGATCGGCTCGAACATGGACGGGAATTGCCGCTCCGGGTTGAGGTTGGCGGTAGGCCCGATTCCGAGACTGCCGGACAATGCGGCGGCCAGGTCGGAAAGAATGTCGGCATGCAAATTGGTGGCGACGAGCACATCGAGACTATGCGGCTTGAGCACCATTCGCGTGGTTACCGCATCGACCAGCTCACGATCCGTTTTCACCGTCGGGAAGCCGGCGGCCACTTCATAGAATATCTCGTCCCACATTACCATCGCGTGGCGCTGCGCGTTGGATTTGGTGACCAATGTCAAATGCTTGCGCGGGCGCTTGCTCGCGAGTTCAAATGCGAAGCGATGGATCCGTTCAACCCCGGTCCTGGTGAATACCGAAGTTTCGGTCGCGACTTCAATCGGCAGTCCGCGATGCACGCGGCCGCCGTTGCCGGCATATTCGCCTTCCGAATTTTCGCGGATGATGACCCAATCGATGCCCGCGCTGTTATGCAGCGGACTTTTTACACCAGGCAGCACGCGCGCCGGACGAACATTCGCATATTGATCGAAGCCCTGCGCGATAGGCAGTCGCAGTCCCCACAGCGAAACATGGTCCGGCACCTGCTGACTGCCGACGGCGCCGAAATAAATCGCGTCGAACGCCTTGAGCCGTTCCAGTCCGCCTTCGGGAATGTAGTGACCGTGTTTCAGGTAGTAGTCCGAACTCCAGGGAAAATGTTCAACCTCGAGCCTGAAGCCCCCGTCGCGCGCCGCAAGCGCCGACAGTACTTCGAGTCCGGCCGAAATGACTTCCGGCCCGATTCCATCCGCAGGGATGGAAGCAATTTTATATGTACGCATCACGACCTTTTTATATCCGATTTGTAATTATCGAGCCGATTTGCATCGGCTCGCGCTGACTATTTAAATTATTATTACTTTGGCCAGAATTTTAAAATGTTTTAAAAAGCGATGAGCGGGCGTAAATTCACTCTACCTTGTCGCTGGAGTTAATAATGAATCAGGTATCCGAATTAATTTTTTTAACTGTCGTGGTCAAGGCAGGCAGCTTATCGGCTGCGGCTCGCGAACTGGGCGTGACACCGTCGTCGGTCAGCAAGCGGCTGGCACAAATGGAACAACGGCTTGGCGTTCAGCTGCTCAACCGCACGACACGACGCCTCAGCCTTACCGACGAAGGCGAGCTTTATCAGGCCAACGCGACCCGCATTCTCGCCGATATCGAAGAGATGGAGCGGCTTGTCTCACGCAATCGTGCCGCCCCCAGAGGGCTGCTCCGCGTGAACGCCCCACTGGGTTTTGGCAGAGTCTACATTACGCCCATCGTGTCGGAATTCGTGAAGCGATACCCGGAAGTCGAAATTCAGCTTCAACTCACCGACCGTCCGCTGAATCTGGTTGAGGAAGCATTTGACGTCGGAATCCGATTCGGGGAGTTACCCGGCAACGGATTGATTGCGCAAAGAATTGCGCCGAACCGCAGGCTATTGTGCGCCGCTCCGTCTTATTTGAAAAAATACGGCATCCCGCATGTCCCGCGCGATCTTGGCCGTCATAACTGCATTGTCTTGAGGCAGAACGAAGCGGCATACGGGACATGGCACTTCATGCGCGGCGGCCATGCCGAAACGGTGAAGGTCGGCGGCACCCTGAGCAGCAACGATGGCGAGGTGACCCTTAACTGGGCTCTCGACGGGCACGGGATAACGCTGCGCGCCGAGTGGGATATTGCAAAATACATTCGCAGCGGGCGGCTGCAGCTTGTGCTGGAAGATTATTCCGCGCCGCCTGCCGATATTTTTGCCGTCTATCCGGATCGGCATAATCTATCGGCTAAGGTGCGTGCCTTTACCGAGTTTCTTGTCACAAGTTTCAAGGAAAAAGCGGACGGGCCCGCCGAAAAATCCGTCGTGTGGTGAATAGCCGATAAGGAACACGCAGTTAGTGCAGGAAATGATATATTTGCCGCACACCGTCATGCCAATTGACCATCAACCGCGCGTCGACACTCAAGTTGGGTGCGCAGTGATCATCTGTATTTTTTAAAGAGCCTTCTTATCAACATACGTCGCTTATTCCCCTTCTTGCACTGGCCGCGCCCGACCGCGGATTCCTTGAAACGCGATGCATGGGCGGGCATCAGTGTTGGATTGGTGCTTATTCCACAAGCCATCGCTTATGCAACTCTTGCCGGCATGCCGCCTGAGACCGGCCTGTATGCGGCATTGCTGCCTGGCGTGATCGGAATACTGTGGGGCTCGTCCGCATTGCTCGCTGTCGGCCCGGTCGCATTGACCAGCCTGCTGGTTTTCGGCTCGCTGTCCCCGCTCGCTGTTCCGGGAAGCGCCGAATGGGTCTCATTGGCGATCTGGCTGTCACTTTATTCGGGCGTCATTCAGTTTTCTCTCGGCGTGTTCAGGCTCGGGCAGATCGGGAATCTGGTGTCGCAGCCGGTGGTTACCGGATTTATCAACGCGGCGGCAATCATCATCATCATTTCGCAATTGCCTGCCTTGTTCGGCGCGCCCGATCTGCTCTCGGGAAATTTCGCCGGCATGGTCGATCGCCTGGTCGCTTCGCCGTCGACCCTAGTGGCGACTACTGCATTCGGTTTTGGAGCGCTCGCGCTTTTGCTGGTTTTCAAGCGATTTTTGCCAAAGTTCCCGGGCATACTGCTCGTCACCATATTCGGCATCGCCGCGAGCTGGGCATTCGACTACGTCGCGCACGGTGGCGCAATCGTCGGCACGATCCATGCCGGACTGCCGCCTCTCTTGCCGCCGTCTTCAATTCCATTTGACCGCCATCGGGAATTGTGGCCGGCAGCATTGATCCTGGCCTTGATCAGCTTTACCGAAGCGATGTCCAGCTGTCGCGTCCTTGCTCGCAAGAGGCAAGAGCAATGGGATGAAAACCAGGAATTGATCGGCCAGGGCCTGGCCAAAGTCGCCAGCGCTTTCAGCGGCGCCTTTCCGGTGAGCGGTTCGTTCTCGCGTTCCGCATTGAATCTGTATGCCGGTGCCACCAGTGCATGGTCCACATTGTTCTCCGCCCTATGCGTATTGTTCAGCCTGTTGTATTTGACCGATCTCATCTATTATTTGCCAAGAACGGTGTTGGCCGCGGTGATCATGGTGCCGGTGTTCGGGCTTCTTGATTTTTCCGCCTTTCGCCGCCTGTTTTCCATCTCGCGAAGCGACGGCATGGTCGCCATCGTCACTTTCGCAGCAACGTTGCTGTCCGTGCCGCGCCTGCATTGGGGAGTTTTCGCCGGTATCGGGCTCACCATGGTGTTGTATCTGTACCGGCGTACGCATCCCCGCATCGTAGAAGTCGGCCAGCACAATGACGGAACGTTAAGGGATCGAAGCCGGTTCGATCTGCCGCCGCTTGCGCCCGACCTGCTTGCAGTGCGCATGGATGCCGCACTGAACTTCCTGACAGCGGCTGCGCTGGAACGGTTCATCACCGAACGCCGTCGCAAAGACCCGTCTGTTCGACGTGTCCTGCTCTGCGCCGGTTCCATTAACGATATCGACACCAGCGGCGTCGACACATTGGAAGCGCTGCGCACGACTTTGCAAGGCGAAGGTATCGACCTCTATGTGTCGGCGCTCAAAAAGCAGGTATGGGATGTACTCGATAAAGCAGGAATGATCGGCATGCTGGGGAGCGATCGTATTTTTGCTACTGACAGGGAAGCTGTTTCAATCATCAGAGCCGATTCCGTCGGCCAGGGTCGTTCTCTGGAATTACAAGAGAAAAAGGGTAAAAGCGGAGTTGCAACGTAATCGATCGTCGGATACGCCGTATCGCTTTTAGCCGTTGCCCTGCAGCGATAAGACCAAGCCAGTTTTGTTTCCCGGACCCGTTCCGATCAAGAACCGGATTTACGACCTTCGCGAAATCCAGTATGCCGAGCCGTTAATTGCAATGCGTCAAATACAGTCTGTTTGAATTGACGCAAGGGAATCGTGCCGGTGACCATCCGATCGCATGATGTATGACCGCATTGCCGGACGACCATGTGCTGGACCAAAAAGGTCGCTTGAGCAATGATCCTGTCCATTGTCAGAGATTTTGCATAACAAAACCTATCCGTTGCATTTCTCGTTCGCCGGATTGAGAAAGCGCAACGGCTTTTGACAGGCAAGGTGTTATCAATAGATGACGGTACTGTGTACGTCTGCTCATTGACATCATCCATGTTCCATATCGTGTATGACCGTATTCGGCTCAAAACACCGACCCGGTTTGTCATTTGCCTATCCGGAACACATGCATGGCCATCCGAAGATGCAGCGCCAAAAGAAATACAGATCGGAAATGAACCTGCCGGACGCACTGCTTGTCTATTGATTGCGATGATGGTGTGCGGAATTGCCATTCGGTCGCACTTGGTTTTGCAAGTGAAGCCGTCAGGTAATTGCAGCGATTAAAAAAGCGGAGTCAGTTCTCTTTGACGGCACTGATAACCGTATGGAGGCCAGGTGGAGATGGATGTTTTGAATATTTGCGACCCGGCGCAGAGATTTGCCGCTGAAGGCGCGGAGACAGCGGACCTCAACGGTGCAATTTTCCGAGCGATGGCTGACGCTGCACCTTCCGGTATCTGCGTCGTGACAGGGAACGACCTGCGGGTCAAATGGGTCAACGCAGCCTTCACCAGATTTCTGGACAACGTATTCACCGGCAAAAATGTATCAGGAATGTTGTTATCTGAAGTGCTGCCGGGGTATTTTGAAAGTGGCATTGACGCAATTTTCCGACATGTAGCCTCGACCCGGATACCCTATACCGTCCCCGAATACCGATACGATTTTTTCGCTCGCGGCGTCACCTACTGGCATTGGTCATTGATTGCACTGCCTGCTCCGGCAGACACAGTACCGGATCTCATGTTTCAGACCATTGAAGTTACCGAAACCGTCCTGGCACGCCAAAAAACCGAGATACTCATTTCCAAATGCGAGCAGCAGCAGCGACTGTTCGATACCGTGCTGTCATCCACACCGGACTGCAATTATGTTTTTGACCTCCGCGGCCGGTTCAGCTACGCCAATCGAGCCTTTGCCGATCTGCTGCAGCGCCCGTCGGAAAGTATCGTGGGAAAAGATTTTTTCGATCTCGGCTATCCGCATGACCTTGCCGCCGTGCTGCAGCGGCAAATTCAGCAAGTCGTCAAGACCGAACGCGTGTTGCGGGACGAGAAAGCATTTACCTCGCCTTCCGGCCAATCGGGTTACTACGAATATATTCTGGCACCGGTGTTTGGTAAAGACGGTAGTCTGGAAGCGGTCACCGGCTCTACCCGAGACATTACCGAACGCAAGCTGGCTGAGCAGGCGCTGCGGGATGCTCGCGATGGACTTGAAATCAAGATTCTCGAACGCACTGCCCAGCTCGTGAAAACCAACGCTTTGCTGAAATCTGAAAATGCAGTGCGTTTGCTGGCCGAAAAAGCACTTCTCCGGTCAAAGCGGTCGCTGCGCCAGCTTGCCGCGCATCAGGAATCGATCAAGGAAGAAGAACGAAAGCGTATAGCCCGCGAGATTCACGATGAACTGGGACAACATTTGCTGGTGCTGCGAATGGATGTGTCCATGTTGCATGCGCGTACCGGGAAAACGCATCCGAAGCTCCACAAAAAAGTCGGTTCCGCACTGAAGAATATCGACGATACCATTCATAGTATCCGGTCGATCATCAACAACCTGCGGCCTGCCGTACTTGACTTGGGACTGCATGCGGCAATCGAATGGCAAGTAAAGAAATTCGAAGAACAAACCGGAATTGCATGTGATCTGTTGTCGAACACCAAGGATATTACGCTTGCCGACAATTGCACCACCGCGTTATTTCGGGCTGTGCAGGAATCATTGACCAATGTTGTGCGCCATTCGCGCGCAACTCAGGTCCTTGTCGAGTTGTATGAAAACGGCGACACACTTTTCATGAAAGTGTCGGACAATGGCGTCGGAGCTTGTCCCGACGCCGGCAGGAAGAAAAACTCATTCGGACTGCTAGGCATCAAGGAACGCATCAACACGCTGGGAGGCGAGCTGCACATCAAAAGCGCGCCTGATCAGGGAGTCACATTGACAGTGTCCGTTCCGACAGAAATCCGGCAAATGCAAGGCTAACCGATTATTCATCCAACGCATGCGACAGAGCCATGAAAGCGTGCCAAAGGCCAGCTCTGTAGCGCCGGCTCAGCCCTTGCTCATGGTGCGCACGCATTTTCGCCGGAATGATGAGTGCGCTAAGCGTCCGGCCAACCGCTACGTCCCGCTTCCATCCGAAAAGCTTTTCTGTTTTTCACTCCACTCGATAACCCCGTTTACCCTGTTCACTACTATAAAAGCGTCGCTCGCGCTATTCATCGCCGAGCAAAGCAGCATGGCCTGCATGACATGGTTGCTTTTGTCGATCATAGATTCCCTTGGCCTCCAAATGCAAAGTGCTTGGCGTCATAATAATTAACATTTCATGAATGCGTAACAGCAACACCTTGAGCAACACTTTGTTCGCTTGACCGTATCCACCTACTGTTGATGTAAATCAAGCCAAGTCCAATCTTGTATTGCACAGATGCAACATATTATTTATCGTCGCTGATTTCTATCGCGCTAGGACTGTCCTATGTGCAACAGACCCAAGTCGGAGATGGATGCGATGTGCACCATGTATGCAAATGATCAGCGCTGAACCAAAACATAGCCATACAGCAATTTCCATGACCGATATGGCCGGCATGGAGTCATCCCCCTCTATAGAGCCGGCTACTGCCGACCAGCGAAGGCGCGCGACTTTGATTTGCATAATCATTGCCTTTACAACCCTGGCGCTAGCACCAATAGCCGGAAGCCGGTGGCCGCACATCCCGGCTTTCCTGCCGGTGTACCAAACGGTGCTTATTACCGCCTACTTGATCATCGCCTGCCTAATTTTCGGGCTCTATCGAGCCAACCAGTCGCTCGCCCCGTTATATTTGTGCGCCGGGTGCATATACACCAGCGTGGTACTGATCGTGCAATTCCTGTCCTTTTCGAACATGTTCACGGCAAAGGATGCGCTGTTGGGCGGTCCCCAAACCACAATCTGGCTCTGGTGTTTCTGGCACGCCGGCCCCCCGACAGCGATATTCCTCTACGCATTAAGCGAATGGCGGCGGCCGGGCTTCATCGTGGCGCATCTGGAGCGGACGGCATACCGGTTCGGTGCCGTTCTTGTTCTGGTCCTCGGAGCCAGTATTGCCGCGGCTACCGTATTTCGTGACTGGATGCCGGTTCTGGACATCAACGGCGATTTCCGCAAAATCACCACCACCGGCATTGCTCCTGCCATCCAGGCGATGACCGCTGCCGCTCTTGTGCTGCTGTGGCGGGCAACCCGCTTTCGTACCAGTCTGAATGTGTGGCTCGGCGTCGCGCTGATCGCCCTGCTCTTCGACAATGCCATTACCATGATCGGCGGCAGCCGTCTGTCGATCGGTTGGTACACAGGTCGATTAAACGCGCTGGTGTCAGCAGTCGTTATGCTGCTCGGCTATCTGAGGGAAATCAATTATGCCTATCTCAAAACCGTCAACGATGCCAAGCGACTGGCGGCATCCAATGCGCTGCTTGAGGTCAAGGCGGATCAAGCCCGTCTCGACTCGCTAACCGGCCTTCCCGGCCGTGCGCTGTTTCTCGAACAGGCCGGCATGCTGCATGCCCGCAGCATCGATAATGCAACGGCCGGCGCCGTGTTGTTCATCGATCTCGATGGATTGAAAGCGGTCAACGATCACAGAGGCCACGGCCACGGCGATGCGGTACTGAAGAAAACGGCCGAGGCGTTGCGCTCGGTACTGCGCGATATCGATGTCGCCGGCCGTGTGGGCGGCGATGAGTTTGTCGTCTATCTGGTCGCCCCCGTTACCGTCATTCATGCAACGGCGACCGGCATTGCCGGACGCATCGTCGCCAAAGTGGCGGAGATTGGCAATGGGATAGGGTGCAGCGTCGGCATAAGCCTGTGCAATGCCGACTGTCTGGAACTGGAGTCGGCGCTGTGGGAAGCCGATCAAGCAATGTACCAAGCCAAGAAAAACGGCAAAAACCGCTTCATCGTATATTCGCCCAAGCCGTCCGAGCGGTTTTCCAACTACACCCGCGGTCCTTTGCTCATGCAATAATTATCTGTTGCTCTGTGTTGCACTGTTAACCGCCGCCGATACCTTCGATTATGCGGCCCGTACCCCCGCAGTTGACGCAATCGGCCCCGTTTTTCTGCTTGCCTTTGCCATGGCATACCGGGCAAATATCTTCGCCCGTGCCTGGTGTGCCGGGTGCCGCTTCGTCTCCCGGATTCAATTGCTTGGTCGTACCCGGGGCGGATCCTGAAAATGATGAAGTGTTCATCAGGTTTCTCTCAAGCGTTGCCAAAACCAGTAGACTCGTCGACAACGCAAAGATTCAAGTTTTCCATCGCAGCAGGCGAGACTCCCTCGGCCATATTCCCACACGCGCGTTATTACGATGGCTTCGGCGACCAGCCAAACAAGTCCTGAAACGCTTGCCGATAAGCAGATTCACCGACACGCATACTGTTGTTGTGCGTACCGCCTTGCACCAGCAGCAAGCGCTTGTGCTCGGGTGCCGCATCGAACAGTTTTTGACTGAAGCGCGACGGAACATAACGATCGTCGGTGCCATGCACGATTAAAACCGGCATATGCACCCGGGCAATCTTGTCGACCGAGTCGAACTTTTGCGACAGCAATAATTGCAGTGGCAGCCAAGGATAGGTGAGCGACTTGGCAATGTCGGCGAGCGTGGTGAACGACGACTCGACAATCAAGCCGTGCGCCGGGGCCGGGATCGGCGCAATCGATTGCCCCGGCTGCATCGATCCGGCACTCAGGCTTGCAGCCAGGTCGATTGCGATAGCACCGCCCAGCGAATGACCGTAAATAAACCGTTTGGCCGGATCCGGCTGCAACTGCGTCAGCCGGTTCCAGGCGATGTGGGCATCTTCATAAACGGTTTTTTCCGAAGGCAAATCGCCATCGCTTTGTCCAAAGCCGCGATAATCGATCGCCAGTACCGAAAAGCCAAAATCATGCAGCTGTTCGATGCGGGATGTCTGACCGGTCAGATTCCAGCGAGAGCCATGCAGGTACAACAGGGCCGGAGCATCGGGTTGGTCGGCAGGCCACCACCAGGTATGGACGTGCTCGGTTTTACCGTTTGTTGCGACAGGCAAGTCCGATTCCACGACGCCTTCGGGCAACCCGCCGTACCAACTGGCTGTACCCGGAGCGACACGGAACACGAGTTCACGTTCGGCTAATTGTCCACAACCGGTTGCCGCGAGGGCCGCACCCAAGCCGACAAACATGGCAATGCGGACGTGGCGCCGGCGCCACCAGCGTATTAACGGTGAAATTAGAGATTTTAATGGCGAAGTTAAGGATTGATCGTACATTATGCAGATTGACGGGAGCAATAACGACCGATTTATTGTATTGGTCGATATTGCGGGAACGGAATATTTCGCTAAGGTCAGACTCTGGGAAAGGAAAAACGTTCGAAACAGCCGGCAACATTACGAGTCGGCCACACCTTCAGGCGTTGCGCCTTTTGAAGGTTTTTGCTGAGCAATGATTCAGGGAATGCGGAGCGGTGTTCCTGTAGCTGGTCACCCATCGGTCCCCACGCCGGGCTTGGTCAGTCGCC
>DASYKE010000223.1:0-15280 GCA_035995725.1 Burkholderiaceae bacterium
CGTCAGAAACGGCGAGCTGGTTTTCCAGAAAGAGGATGGCTGACGCTTTTTCGTTTAAAAACGTCTACAATTGCAGCAGGACATTGCCGTGAAGCCGTTTTAATTTGCAGTATAAGAGAACAGTACAAAAGGCCACGTAAAGTGGCCTTTTGCGCATTCCGGCATCGCTGATGGCGACGTCGTGATGCTATAGTAAATCTCGGGCTGCGGCCCGATGCCGGTCAGATTAGGCCGTTCGTCCCGGGGCACCCCTTGAGGGTGTGAGTAGCGCAGCGTATCGAAGGAAACTTGAATCGATGTCTGGCGGCTTTACGCCAATGAAATGAAAAATGCGATGACTACTTCGAATACCGTTTCCCAATCCTTTCGCCAAGATGCGCTGGTGATTGGCCTGGTCAGTACCGCACATGGCGTTTCCCATTTTTTCCACCTGATTCTGGCGTCATTGTTTCCCTGGATAAAAGACGCGTTCGGCCTGTCTTATGCCGAATTGGGGTTATTGATGACCGTGTTCTTCGTCGTGTCGGGCGTCGGCCAGGCGTTGTCGGGCTTTATTGTGGATCGGATCGGCGCGCGCGCAGTGCTGTTTTTCGGGATCGCATGCCTGGGCCTGTCGGCGCTGGTGTTATCGATGGCGCAAAACTATTCCGTGCTGCTGGCCGGCTCCATGCTGGCAGGTCTGGGCAACAGCGTGTTCCACCCGTCCGATTTCACGCTGCTCAACAGGCTGGTGTCCACGCCCCGTCTGGCGCATGCATTTTCGGTGCATGGCATTTCCGGCAACCTTGGATGGGCAGCCGCGCCGATGTTTCTGACCACTATCGCCAGTCTGTCGAGCTGGCGCATCGCATTGCTGGCGGCGGCATTCATTCCGGCGACAGTGCTACTGGTGCTGGTTGTGTATCGCGATCTGCTGCGCACCGACGAAGTAAGGATATCGGCAACATCGCCTGCGAAGGGGGGTGCGGCGACTGACAGTGTTCTCGATTTCATGCGCTTGCCGGCGATATGGATGTGCTTCTCTTTTTTCTTCATCACCGCAATGGCGTTGGGCGGCATCCAGAGTTTTTCATTGGCCGGATTGCGTGCGTTATATGACATGCCATTGGCTTGGGCGACCGCCGGCTATACCGCCTACATGCTGGCGTCCGCCGCCGGCATTGTATGGGGCGGCTTTCTCGCCTCGAAAGCGACACGCCATGAACGCACTATCGCACTGGCGTTTACCGCATCGGGATTGACGGCGATGGTGATTGCCGCCGGCATCGTGCCGGCGGTGCTCGCAGTGGTGCTGATGGGCGCAGTCGGCCTCGGGGCAGGGGTCGCCGCGCCGTCACGCGATTTGCTGATTCGTGCGGCGGCGCCGAAACATGCGATCGGCCGCGTCTACGGTGTCGTATATTCCGGTATCGACGTCGGCTTCGCAGTTGCACCGCTGTTGTTCGGTGCACTGATGGATGCGGATCATCCTTCCTGGGTTTTCATCTCGATCGGCCTGTTTCAAATGATGGCGATTGCGACTGCGGTCGGCGTCGGGGCCAAGACGGCCAAGAATGCGGCAACGGCGCAAGCGGCATAGGGTGTAATTATCCGGCTGCGGCACGCATGTCCGGGCGCGTCAAAGCAATTCGATGCTGTCCAGGTTCAGATAGCAGCTTTCGCGCGTGCTGTTAACGAAGTCGGTCAAATACGGTTTGGCCGAGACTTCCCGCAGGCACGCCGCATACAGGCGGCCGGTCAGGCCGTTGGCGCCGATCCGTCTGGCGCGAACGTAATCGCGGTTCAGATAATTTTGCGCCGCCCAAATGGGAAGTGTTGCGATACCACGCTTGCTGGCGACCAACTGCAGCATCGCAACCGTCAACTCGGTGGTGCGGCGGGCAGCTTGCACGCCGGCCGGCTTTAACACCTGGCGCACCACATCCAGCATATCGTCCGGTACCGGATAAGTGATCAGCGTATCGGTCGCGAAATCCTCGGCCACCAGATACTCCCGTTCGGCCAACGGATGATCGTTCGCCACCAATGCCACGATTTCGAAGCGAAACAGCGGATGATAGTCGACCGTTTCATCCGGGTCGATTTCCGACACGATCGCGATATCGGCGCGATGGCCATACAGCAAGCCGACCGGATCGGCTTGAAAGCCCGATACGATATCCAGTTCAACCTCCGGCCAGCGGCTGCGAAATACGTCCATCGCCGGCATCAGCCAGTCGAAACAGGTGTGGCATTCGACCGCAATTCGCAGTTGCCCGGCCACACCTTGCGCCAGCCGCACCAAGTCGCGTTCGGTCCCATCTATCTGCGGCAGCACCGCGTCAGCCAATTGCAGCAGCCGTTCACCGGCAGGGGTAAAACGTACCGGCACCGATTTGCGCTCGAACAGCAAGGTGTCATGGTGGTCTTCCAACTGCTTGATTTGATGCGATAGTGCAGATTGCGTAACGTTGAGCAATGTCGCCGCCCGCAGCAGGTTGCCGGCCTCACGCAGCGCAACCAGCGTTTTAAGATGGCGTAGTTCCAGGATTGAGTGCATTATGAATTTAATTCAAGATCATTCTTAAAATATATCGTTTGAATAATAATGCATGCCGCGCGACCATACAAGCCTCAAATGATTTAATTGGAGTTAGTCATGGCACTTGCGCACACCCTGGGTTTTCCGCGCATCGGCGCGCAACGCGAACTGAAATTCGCACTGGAATCGTTTTGGCGCGGCGAAGCTACGCAGACAGCACTGCGGGAAACCGGCCGTACATTGCGTGCACGTCATTGGGCGGTGCAGGCTGATGCCGGCATGGATCTGGTTACCGTGGGCGACTTCGCCTGGTATGACCATGTGTTGGGTACGCTGGCGCTGCTGGGAGCCATTCCGTCACGCTTCAAGTTCGATCCCAAACAACTGACGTTGCCGAATTACTTCACGATGGCACGCGGCAGCAGCGAACACTTCGCAATGGAAATGACGAAATGGTTCGATACCAACTACCACTATCTGGTACCGGAATGGACACCGGATGTGGCGTTTAATGGCGGTGTCGATTGGCTGTTCGACGAGATTGCCGAAGCCCAGGCGCAAGCCCATCGCGTCAAGGCGGTCCTGGTCGGCCCATTGACCTTGCTTTATCTCGGCAAGATCAAATCCGGCCTTGCGCACAAGCTCGATCTGTTGCCGCGCGTCCTGGCCGGATATCGGAACGTGCTTCAGCGCTTGCGGCATGCAGGAGTGGAATGGGTGCAGATCGATGAGCCGATCCTGGCGCTGGAGCTGGACGCCGGCTGGCGCGATGCTTTTGCCCCTACCTATGCCGCGTTGACCGAAGCGGCGCCATCGCTGCTGCTGGCGACTTATTTCGATCAAGTGCGCGACCATGCGGCATTGCTGCGCGACTTGCCGGTGGCCGGTATCCATCTGGATGCGGTGCGCGGGATGGAACAGCTGGATGATTTCATCGCCGACTGGCCGCAGGACCGGGTGCTATCGGTCGGCATTGTGGACGGCCGCAATATCTGGCGCGCGGACCTGGACGCCGCGCTGTCCAGGCTGACCCCGTTGCACGCCGCGCTGGGCGATCGTCTGTGGATCGGCCCGAGCTGCTCGCTGCTGCATGTGCCGGTCGACCTGGTGCATGAAGCACGGCTGGATGACGAACTGAAAAGCTGGTTATCCTTCGCCACGCAAAAGCTCGATGAAATCGCGCTGTTAAAACATGTATTGAATGGCGATGCCGAGGCGGCCGAAGCTCAGCTGGCAGCTGCGCGCGCTGCGCTTCATGCGCGGAAAAATTCGCCGCGCATCCACAATGGAGTCGTGCAAAAGCGAGTGGCAAACGTGGTTTCCGCCGATACGCAACGCGGTGCGCACTTCAACACCAGGATCACTAAACAGCAAGCGAAATGGAAGCTGCCGCCGTTTCCGACCACGACCATCGGCTCGTTCCCGCAAACCCCCGAAATCCGCCAAACGCGCGCTGCCTACAAGCGCGGCGACATCGGGCATCTCGATTATCTTGACAAGATGCGCGATGAGATCCGGCTGGTGGTGCAGAAGCAGGAAGAGCTCGGTCTCGACGTGCTGGTGCATGGCGAGCCGGAGCGCAACGACATGGTCGAATACTTTGGCGAACAGCTGTGGGGCTATGGTTTCACGGCCAACGGCTGGGTGCAGAGTTACGGTTCGCGTTGCGTCAAGCCGCCATTCATCTATGGCGATGTTTACCGGCCGGAGCCGATGACGGTGGGCTGGAGCCAATTCGCGCAAAGCCTGACCGAAAAACCGATGAAAGGCATGCTGACCGGTCCGGTGACGATGCTGCAATGGTCGTTCGTTCGCGACGATCAGCCGCGCGAGACGACTGCGTTGCAAATTGCGCTCGCGCTGCGCGATGAAGTCTGCGATCTGGAGAAAGCCGGCGTCGGCATGATCCAGATTGACGAACCCGCTTTTCGCGAAGGTTTGCCGCTGAAGATGAGCAATTGGCCGCACTATCTCGATTGGGCGGTGCGTTCTTTCAAGATCAGCGCAGCAGGCGTATCGGACGAGACGCAAATCCATACCCACATGTGCTATTCGGAATTCAACGATATTCTGCCGTGGATCGCCGCAATGGATGCCGACGTGATTACGATAGAGACTTCACGCTCCGATATGGAATTGCTCGACGGCTTCGGCCGGTTCGCGTATCCGAACGATATTGGTCCCGGCGTCTACGACATCCATGCACCCCGGGTCCCGAAGGTGGCCGAGATGAAGCAGTTGCTGCAAAAGGCGCGCGGCGTGATCCCGGATGCGCGGCTATGGGTCAATCCGGATTGCGGGCTGAAGACGCGCGGCTGGCCCGAGACTTATGAAGCCTTAGCCAACATGGTACTGGCTGCGCGCATGCTGCGGCAGGAACTGAATGGGCAATAGCGCGGCAGGCCGAACCATATGAAGGTATTCCCCCCAATCAAGGGGCAGGTGTGCGAATTACTCCGTCAACGGATAAAGTCTTTTCTTTGTCTTGCACCGTGTATTTGACGACCGATGTTGCACTTACTGTTCCGTAAGGAACGCCGTTCAATGTCAAGACACCGTCTTTAGCTTCGATGACGTCCGAACCGACCTGGACGAGACCGTTTTTGCCAACTAATGTTGCCGCGCTACTACTGGTACTTGAAGAGGAGGCGATATTTGTGTTTGCGCTCCTTGCGTTCACCGCAACGCCGGAGTTGTTGGATGAATCGCAGCCTGCAACAGAAATGGCCAGCAATGCGAGTGAGAAGATGTAAAAATTTTTCTCATTCATGTTTGCACCGAAATGAAAATCTGAAAAGCCATATCCTGTGGACCGGACGGCATTGCATTGGTTCTAATGATGATGCCGGTGATGAATATCCGGAAAGTGCGGATGCGCATGCGACAGCGGTTCGTGCTGGTGCGGATGGGTATGCGGTTCTTTGCTGTCCCACGGGAAATCGTGCGAGTGCTGATGATGTTTATCGTGGCTATGTGCATGCGTATGCGACATGCGCGCATGCATATGCTTATGCTCATGATTCTCGGTCAGATGCAGCCAGATGCCCGCGCCCATCAGCAATGCTGCCAGCCAGAAGTACAAAGTGGGCGTTTCGCCCGGCATCAGCAGCGAAATCGCCGCTCCCGCGAAAGGCGCCATGGAAAAATAAGCGCCGGTTCTGGCCGTGCCGAGATGGCGCAATGCCAGCACGAATAAAACCAGGCTCAGTCCGTAACCGCAAAAACCGACAATGCCAGCCATCGCGGCGCTGCTGATGGCAGGCAGGGGTAACCCGAGCCACCACGCGATCGACAGATTGACCACTCCCGCCACCAGACCCTTAATTGCGGCAGTTTGCACCGCATCGCTAGCCGATATCTTGCGCGTCAAATTGTTGTCGATTGCCCAGAACAGGCAGGCGCCCGCAATGCAGACCGCTCCCCATGGCATGACCGGCCCCGGCCCGGCCGGCGCGCCCTGATCCCATGACAGCAGCACGCCAGCGGCCACAATCAATGCCATGCCCAAGAAAATGCGCCGGTCGAACTGCTCGCGGAAGACGAACCACGCGAGCAGCGCAGTCAATACGCCTTCCAGGTTGAGCAGCAATGATGCTGTCGACGCCGGCGTGTAGCTCAGCCCGGTCATCAGCAATATCGGAGCCACGATACCTCCTGCCAATACCGCGCCGGCCAGCCACGGCAAGTCATGGGTGGCCAGTGCCGCGCTGCCGGCTGCCCGCTGAGGCGAGCGCAGACGCAATACCAGCCATGCGCCCAAGCCGATACCGCTGCCCAGATAAAGCAGTCCGGCCAATACGAGCGGCGCCGTCTGCCCGACCAGCAGCTTGGCGAACGGTGTGCTGGCGCCGAACAAAAGCGCGGCCAGCAGCGCATATGTAATGCCTATATTGGTTGGCATGGAGGGCATTCCTATTGTTCGTTGGCTTGCCTGCAGTCGTCGCACATTATCCACCGACCTTGATACGTTTGCCGGCTGGTGTCGCAGGCAGAATGCGCACCATTGCTCCATTTTAACGGAAGCATGCATGCAGCCACGTGCGGCGCCAACGCGAAATAATGCCAGCGCAAAATGCTGCTTATCCCCCGGTTTTCATAGGCCGAAAACATCGTTTCGCATTATGGAATGCGACTATGCACAGCAGCATAAATCCATTTCATTTGAAGGGATATCATTCCATATCGCGAAAAACAATTTATAAACATTTGATATTAAAGGTTTTAATTTTAATGATATGTCTTATATAAGACATCGGTGCGCTGCAAAAACAGTTCTATGATTCAGTTATCGGGTTTGATTTTTTTCATTTCACTTTGCACCATCGTTCATTAAAGGAGAATCACCATGGCATCTCGCGAACAGCAAGTTCAAGCACTGGCCAAAGATTGGGCCGAGAATCCACGCTGGAAAGGCATCAAGCGCAATTACACCGCTGAAGATGTGGTTCGTCTGCGCGGCTCATTGCAAATCGAACACACCATTGCCAAACGCGGTGCCGAAAAACTATGGGATCTTTTGAAGAACGAGCCGTTCGTCAACACATTGGGCGCACTCACCGGCAACCAGGCGATGCAGCAAGTCAAGGCCGGCCTGAAAGCGATCTACCTGTCCGGCTGGCAAGTCGCCGGCGACGCCAACATGGCCGGAGAAATGTATCCGGACCAGTCGCTGTACCCGGTCAATTCGGTGCCGATGGTCGTCAAGCGCATCAACAATACGTTCCAGCGCGCCGACCAGATCCAGTGGTCGGAAGGAAAAAACGATATCGACTTTTTCGCGCCGATCGTGGCTGATGCTGAAGCCGGTTTCGGTGGTGTATTGAATGCATATGAATTGATGAAGTCGATGATCGAAGCCGGTGCGGCCGGCGTGCATTTCGAAGATCAACTGGCATCGGTAAAGAAATGCGGCCACATGGGCGGCAAGGTGCTGGTGCCGACCCGCGAAGCGGTCGAGAAGCTGAACGCGGCACGTCTGGCCGCCGATGTAATGGGCACACCGACCCTCGTCATCGCACGCACCGATGCCGAAGCCGCCGATTTGCTGACATCGGATGTCGATGCGATCGACAAGCCATTCTGTACCGGTGAACGCACGGTGGAAGGTTTCTTCCGGGTCCGTCCCGGCCTTGATCAGGCGGTTGCCCGGGCGCTGGCGTATTGCCCGTATGTCGACCTGGTATGGTGCGAGACCGGCAAGCCGGACCTGGCTTTCGCGAAGCAATTTGCCGATGCGGTCCATGCGAAATTCCCCGGCAAGATGCTGGCTTATAACTGCTCGCCATCCTTCAACTGGAAGAAAAATCTGGACGATGCCACCATCGCCAGGTTCCAGAAAGAATTGGGCGCCATGGGCTATAAATTCCAGTTCATCACGCTGGCCGGTTTCCATTCATTGAACTATTCGATGTTCAACCTGGCCCACGGCTACGCCCGCAATAATATGACTGCATTCGTCGAAATGCAGGAGGCGGAGTTCGCCGCCGCCGAAAAAGGATTCACCGCCGTCAAACACCAGCGCGAAGTGGGTACCGGGTACTTCGATGCGGTGGCCCAGGTGATTCAGCAGGGTCAATCGTCGACCACCGCATTGCATGGTTCGACCGAAGATGAGCAATTCTTCGACGAGAAAGCCTTTGACAAGAAAGCGGCCTGAAATGTAAGCTCATGGTTTGCAGCAGTTTGAGGGGCGGAAAAGACGCTTCCCCTTGAAAGCGGAAAGGCCGCATCTCACCAGGGTGCGGCTTTTTTATTGGCGCTTGCATAAATTCCGATTGTCGTCGCGGGGACTTCCACTGGTTTTGCTGCTTAATTATGCGCATGGCTTTGCGCTGGTGCTGCTGGCGCTGTCCTTCAGGTTGCTGATTGCGACAACGCTGTTGCAGAAGCGGCAGGAGCGTTGTCGCAATCAGCGCAGTTTTTGAGAAAATGAGTCTCCGTGCATGAGGAACAATGTCGAACGGGACGCGAACTTGTTAAAATGAGAGTGTTCTTCCATTTGCCACCACGATAGACCTTCCCTATGCTGAGTTACCGCCACGCCTTTCACGCGGGCAATCACGCCGATGTACTCAAGCATGTTGTGACCATCCAGTTGCTCCAGTATCTCGGCCAGAAAGACACGCCTTACATGTATATCGACACCCACGCCGGTGCCGGTGTATATGCGCTCGATGGCGGCTACGCTGCGAAAAATGCCGAGTATGAAACCGGCATCAGCCGCCTGTGGGATCGCAAGGATTTGCCTGCTCCGCTGGCCGAATATGTGCAATTGATCAAGGGCTTGAACCCGAGCGGCAAGATGCGCTATTACCCCGGTTCGCCCTATTGCGCCGACAAGATCATGCGCGAACAGGACCGCTTGCGGCTGTTCGAATTGCATCCGAGCGACGGCAAGATCCTGGAAGAGAATTTCCGCAAGGTCGAAGCCCATGCCGCCGCGCAGGGGCAGCGCCCGGGCACTCGCGGCAAGCGTGTCATGATCCACAGAGGCGACGGCTTCATGGGCCTGAAGGCGTTGCTGCCACCGCCATCGCGACGCGGATTGATACTGATCGATCCGCCTTACGAGGACAAGGACGATTACCGCCGCGTGAAAAATACGCTTGAGGATGCGCTTGGCCGTTTTGCCACCGGTACTTACGCGGTCTGGTACCCCGTGCTGCAGCGAATGGAATCGCGCCAGTTGCCGGACAAGCTCAAGCGGCTGACGGCCAATGGCTGGCTCAACGTCACGTTATCGATCAGTACCCCGTCGCCCGATGGTTTCGGCTTGCACAGCAGCGGCATGTTCGTGATCAATCCGCCGTGGACGCTGGAGCCGATGCTGCGCGAGCTGATGCCTTACCTGGTACAGACGCTGGGGCGCGATGCAGGCGCCGGATTTACGCTGGAATCGGGCCAGACCGCCGCTCCCTACACCGGGACGCGCCGTGTTTGATGCGGTGATCGGGCGTCAAGGACGTCGTCAGTCAGATCGGACGAATTCTATTTCGGCGCATAATTGATGCTGGATCGGTGCCCGCGGGTATGCTCCGCTATCCATGAGTTTCATAAGGGAATTATCCTCAAGCAGACACATTTCTGCAATGACGTATACGCTGACGTTGATCAGGCCGCAAATGCGCATGCGCCGCTACAATGGACAACCATGAACAAGGCATTTGTCAAAGAATCCGATGACGATGACGATCTGGATGGCGGCGAGCCGCAGATTCCGGCCGGCACGAAAAACTACATCACGCCGTCAGGTTATCAGCGCATCAAGGACGAGTTGCTGCAACTGATCGATGTCGAACGCCCGGAAGTGGTGCGCGTCGTGCATTGGGCTGCGTCCAACGGCGATCGCTCCGAAAATGGGGATTATATCTACGGCAAGCGGCGCTTGCGCGAGATCGACCGCCGTATCCGTTTCCTGACCAAGCGCCTGGATATCGCCGAAGTGGTTGATCCCGGCGTCCACCACGGCAGCGATCAGATTTTTTTCGGTGCAACTGTCGCCTATGAAAATCAGGCGGGCGAAAAACATACGGTGACCATTGTCGGCATCGATGAAATCGATCCGTTGAACGGCAGGATCAGCTGGATTTCACCGGTTGCGCGAGCACTGACCAAGGCGCATGAGGGCGAATCCGTCACATTGCAGACACCGGCAGGACAGGAAAAGCTCGAGATTCTGGACGTATATTACCCGCCACCGCAGGCGATTTGATAAACTGCGCCGTCAACCGCTTGGCAGAGAGGCCGCGGCACCAGGGCGGCCCGACCCGATCCGACCATTTTGCGGTACGGATCTTGCCGCGTGAAATCAATACAACAAAAACCACCTTACGCTTATGTCGATTGCCCATACCAGTCTGAATCATCCGCTGCGCGTGCCTCTGGCTGCCGAAGTGCACTCGCGTCCTTTCCTGCACCTCGCGGCGCCGGAAAGTCTCACGCACCTGGCTGTATATGCGCGGGAAGATACCAATGCCCGCAGCGACAACTCGTTTACGCAGCATGAAACGCTGCTGGCCTTGTGCACCCATTTCGGTGTATCCGGGCCTGACATGCAGGCCAAGTACTTTTATCATGACTTTGGTCGCTTCAGGCTGAAATGGGAATGCCATACCGAATTCGCGACTTACACCTTTGCCGAAAGCCATGAAGAAAGCCTGCCCGTGGGCGATGCTTTTCAACGGGTGCCGCTATCTCATATACCGCAGGAGTGGCTGCTTGGTTTGCACGGCAAGATCATGGTGGCGGCGCATGTAGTGCTCGATAAAGCCAGCTCGTCAATTGACGCACTGGCGCCGGATATGCGCCGCGTATTCGAAGGCAATATGCTGGTCGGCAGCAATGTGCTGCAAGACGCTGAAATCTGTACCGACTTCCTGATTCACGCCGATGGCTTCAGCCGATTCGTGGTGCGCGATGTGGGCTTGCGCGACCAGCAGGCCGGGCGGCTGGTCCAGCGTCTGCTGGAGATCGAGACTTACCGGATGATGGCATTGCTGGGCTTGCCTCATGCGCAGCAGGCAACTCCGGTTCTCAATGCGATCGAGGATGAACTGGCGGCGCTGACAGTAGCCATGGTGGGCATGGATGAAGGGACGCCCAATGCGGCATCAACCGCGCGGTTGCAGCATGCGGATGACGAACAGGGGCTGCTGCGTCAAATTACAGGCCTGGCGGCGCGCATGGAAAAACTGTCACTGGATAACAGTTACCGCTTTTCCGCCTCCCAGGCGTACTTCCGGCTGGTGCATGCGCGTATCGAAGAGTTGCGGGAAGTCCGCATGGACGGCTTGCCGACGATCGGCGAATTCATGGATCGACGGCTGGCACCGGCGATGAATACCTGTGCTTCGATCGCGCGGCGGCAGGAAGCGCTGGCCGAGCGCATTGCCAATACCAATGATCTGCTGCGCACCAGGGTCGGTATCGTGCAGGAGCAGCAAAACCGGAAAATCCTGCAGTCGATGAATGCGCGCGCGGCACAGCAACTGCGCCTGCAGCAGGCAGTGGAGGGCTTGTCGGTCGTGGCTATTTCCTATTACCTGGCCGGCTTGTTCAGCTACGCGGGCAAGGCGGCCAAGGCAGCCGGCTGGCCTGTCAATCCGGACATTGCGACCGGTATCCTGATTCCGCTGATTGCCATCGGTGTGTGGCTGGGCCTGCGCAGATTTCATAAACGCGGCCATGTTGCATGACGGTGCGACAGTCTGCGCGATTCGGCAAGCAGAAGGGCAGTGTTGTCGACTGCCAGACTTTGCCGGAATGAGCAGCTAGCTGCGTTCGCGCAGAATGCGGGCGACGCTTGGAATGCTGCGCACGTTGCGCATCAGACGCGCCAGGTGGATACGATCTTCGATCTGAATGGTAAAGCGCAGTTGCGACATGATGTGGTCTTTATCGTCGTCCATGCCAACGTGAGTGATATTGGCATCCGATTCGCCGATTTCGGCGGCGACCCGGGCCAATACGCCTTTCTCGTTTTGGACCAGCACCTTGATGCGGCAATCGAAGCGGCGATTCAGTTCCGCTGCCCATCTGACTTCGATCCAGCGTTCCGGTTCTTTCGCGCGCTGGCGTTTGGCCATGTCGCAGTCGGTCGTATGCACCGTCAATCCCTGGCCGCGCCTCAGATGGCCGATCATGCTGTCGCCGGGAATTGGCAGGCAGCATGGCGCAAGCTGAACCGCAGCCCCTTCGTTGCCGTTGATGACGACCGGATCCAGTTTGCCGGGCAGGATGTCGCTGGCACTGTCAGTCGGCGGAGTCGACGCCGCTTCGTTTTCAACCAGGCCGAAAATATGGCGCGCTATCAGGGCTGCCATCCGTTTGCCTACCCCGATGTCTGCATACAGTTCGTCCAGCGATTTTACGCTCGATTCATTGAGCAGTCTCTCCGCGAGCGGTGCGGGTAGGGTGGGACTGAGATTGAGTGCAATCAGCGCCTGCGCCAACAGATGCTGTCCCAGTTCGATCGACTCCGGCAGATTGATGGTGCGCAGATGGTGCCGTATCGAGGAACGCGCCTTGCCGGTGCGGACAAATGTCAGCCAGACCGGGCTGGGCCGTGACGTGGACGAGATGACGATTTCAACGATGTCCCCATTGCGCAATTCCGTGCGCAACGGCGCATGCTCGTGGTTGATCTTCGCGGCAATCGCCTGGTCGCCGATGTCGGTATGAATCGTGTAAGCGAAGTCGAGTGCTGTGGCGCCGCGCGGCAGCGCGATGATCGTCGATTTGGGTGTGAACACGTAAACCGAATCGGGGAACAGGTCGACTTTGACATGCTCAAGGAATTCCGCCGAATCGCCGGTTTGTTTCTGGATATCGAGCAGCGATTGCAGCCATGCGTGGGTGCGCTGCTGCAGGTCGGTCAGTGATCCTTCCTCGTTCTTGTACAGCCAGTGGGCCGCGACACCGGATTCAGCGACGTGATGCATGTCCTGCGTGCGAATCTGGAATTCGACCGGGGTGCCGTAAGGACCGATCAGCGTGGTATGCAGCGACTGATAGCCATTGAGTTTGGGAATAGCGATGTAATCCTTGAACTTGCCAGGCATCGGCTTGTACAGCGCATGCAGTGTGCCCAATGCGACATAACAATTGGCGAAACTGTCGACCACGATGCGAAAGCCATAGACGTCCAGTACCTGTGAGAACGATAAATGCTTGTTGCGCATTTTGCGGTAGATGCCGAACAGGGTTTTTTCACGGCCATAGACTTGCGCCTGAATGCCGGTCGCCGCCAGCGTGCTTTTGACCGACTCCAGAATTTTGCTTACTACTTCACGCCGGTTGCCGCGCGCGGCTTTTATCGCCTTGGACAAGGTCTTGTATCGGACCGGATAGATATGGGAGAACGCAAGGTCCTGCAACTCGCGGTAAATATTGTTCAATCCGAGCCGATGCGCAATCGGGACATAGACTTCCATCGTCTCGCGCGCAATGCGGCGTTTCTTGTCGGCCGCCATCACGCCGAGCGTGCGCATGTTGTGCAGCCGATCGGCAAGCTTGACCAGTATCACGCGTACGTCGCGCGCCATCGCCAGCAGCATCTTGCGGAAATTCTCTGCCTGGATTTCGACCTGGGTCTGGAATTCGATCTTGTCCAGCTTGGACAAGCCATCGACCAGAGCCGCTACCGGGGCGCCGAATTTCTCGATCAATTCGTCTTTTTTGACATCCTGATCTTCCATCACATCATGCAGCAGGGCCGCCATGATGGCTTGTGCATCGAGCTTCCAGTCGGCACAAATTTCGGCAACCGCAATCGGGTGCGAAATATATGGCTCGCCCGATTTACGCATCTGGCCCAAGTGCTTTTCGTCAGAAAAGCGATAGGCTGCCTTGACCTTCTTGAGTTCGGAGGGCGTTAGATATTCGGCGAGTTTTTCGGTCAGTTGAGTGACCGAAGCGACCCCGACGCTATGCGGGGTAGCCTGGTCAATCTCTGAATTTTTGGTTTTGGAGGACGAGCGGTCGGAGGTTGCCCGCTTTTTATTGGGAGCAACTGACAAAATTGAATCTGAAGGCGTCAGGTTCATGCCGGATAGATATCAGCCGCATGGCGGTTGGTAATCAGGTTGGTAATTAACCAGGGACTTTTTTCAGCATTTCAAGCCCGACTTTACCGGCGGCGATTTCACGCAACGCGATCACGGTAGGCTTGTCTTTCGCATCCACTTTCGGCGTGTGGCCTTGCAGCAACTGGCGTGCGCGGTAAGTTGCGGCCAGCGTGAGCTGGAACCGGTTCGGAATCTGTTTAAGGCAGTCTTCAATGGTAATACGGGCCATACGTGCTCCTATGAATGCAGGGTAACTAGCTTAAATTGGCATGAATGCCCAATTGGGTGAATAGCGATGTGCTGCGCGCCGCTTGTTGCGCGAAACGGCAACGGGTGGCTTTGACGATTGAGGTCAACTCCGATAAAGCAGTCGCAAACTCTTGATTAATAATAACATATTCGAACTCGGGCGCGTGCGCGATTTCGCCGCCCGCAGCCAGAATCCGGCGCGTAATCACCTGGTGATCATCCTGCCCGCGCTTTTTCAGTCGGTCCTCCAATGCGGCAATCGATGGCGGCAGGATAAATATGCCCACTGCATGCGGAAATTGTTTCTTTATCTGTTGTGCGCCTTGCCAGTCGATCTCCAGCAATACATCGGTTCCCGCCTGCATTTGTTCTGCAATCAGCATGCGCGACGTGCCGTAATAATTACCATGGACCTCGGCCGATTCCAAAAATTCATCTTTTTCGCGCCGCGCCAGAAAATCCTTGACTGACGTGAAGTAGTATTCGCGGCCGTTCTGCTCGCCCGGACGAGGCGGCCTGGTAGTGTAGGAAATCGACAACTTGATCGCCGGATCCTGGGCCAGCAATGCATTGACCAGTGTAGATTTGCCTGCGCCGGACGGCGCGACGACCATGAACAGGCTACCGGAAGAAGCGTTGGCATTGGGCATGTGGGCCTCGAAAGGGTGTTCAAAGAATGCTGAAAAGTAAAATTTTTAAAAAATTGTACTGATGGGAGTACAGATTGACGTATTAACTGCCAGTCCGTCGCCGAAAAAATATGCTTCAGCCGGCATATTTTTTGACACGGCAATCCTGTGCGGGCTGATCCAAATTCCCTCGATATCCAGATCGGCTCGAACAGTTGGTATGTCTGGGTTTCGATCGTTAATACGGAAGATTACTTTGCGTCTCGCGTCATCCAAGTATCAGGTGGCACAAAGTACTTGATGAAATGATGTGAAAC
>DASYKE010000224.1:0-7531 GCA_035995725.1 Burkholderiaceae bacterium
TATACGGCTGGGCATGTACTTTTTCGCGGAACCGGAAAGCCCGCCGGTAAAAACAGCTGCATCCAAATCGATCATCAGCAACAGAAGGAAAGCATCATGACCGACTCCCCATTACAACGGCAAGCGTTGCGCAGATGGTTATCCTGGCTGAGTGCAATAGCAAGCGCTACCTTGTTGCTGATCGCCTGCGGCGGCGGTGTTGTTGTCGGCAGCGCTGGCGTGGGCAGCGGCGGCACCGGCGCAGCCGTCAAGGGTCCGGTTACCGGATTCGGCAGCGTGTTCGTCAACGGCGTACGCTTTGACGATAGCAGCGCATCCATCACGATCGACGATGTACCGAGACAATCGAAAGATTTATTGCGTCTGGGCATGATGGTCGAAATCAACGGCAGCTCCAATCCGTCACTGGCGACCGGCATCGCGAATTCCATTACCAGCTTCAGCTATGCCAAAGGCCCGATCAGCGACAAGACCCCGGTTAACAATCCCAATACGCTCACGGTACTCGGACTAACCATCGCCGTAACGCCGGGCACTGCATTCGAAGGCGTCCAGGATCTGGCAGGGCTTCAGATCAATAATGTAGTCGAAGTTCACGGCACGCCCGATGGACATGGTGGATTGAAAGCGACTTATATCAAGTTAGAGTCCGATCTCGACGATGTGCGCCTCGTCGGCCTTGTCGGTCCGGTCAAAAACCTGATTCCCGACGTGCAGACTTTCACGTTATATGGCACAAAGGTTCAATACTCTCCAGGGACCAAGTTCGACAACCTGCCCAACGGCTTGACCAACGATGTCGTGGTGCGAGTGAAAGGTGGCCTTGTTCCGGCCGCGCCAAGCCCCACCATTGAAGCCTCAAGCATCCGCGCCGTGACGGTCGATTCCCTCTCGAACCAAGGTGAGCACGTGGAGATATATGGCATCGTGACCGACTTTGTTTCCTTGGACAATTTCAAGGTCGGCGGGTTGACGGTCAATGCAGCCAGCAGCGAAATACAGGGAACTGACCCCGCCAACGATGTTCCCGTTGAAGTCGAAGGCACGATCGACAATGGAGTATTGCTCGCTACCAAAGTGACATCGCGAGATGGCAGCCAGAGCGAGCAAGTCGAATTGCACGGATTGGTCAGCGGGCTTAACCAAGGCAACAAAACCTTCATGCTGCGCAATGAAATCGTGCGTTGGAATAACAACGCTGTGTTCGCGCCGCCTTTGTCTCCCACGAATCTTGCTGGCGCCACTGTCAAAGTCATAGGGGAAATTGTGGACGGCGACGTAATGGCGACCAGCATTGCATTGGAAAACTAGCCCGGCTGTTTGTTTACTTGAAAAATGCGGATCGAGCCGGCGTACTTAGGCCGGCTTTCCGGATTCGCAACTAATGGAGCTCCAGATAAACACGATCCTTGCGCAATTAATGGCAACTGTTCAAAGATTCCGGCTTTCGCATTCGACATTTCTGGTTTCCGGCGAAGTCACCCCGCTGCCAAAGTAATCGCCATGCCGGAAGTCATTGCTCCTGCAGCAGCGGCTTGCCATTGTCGATGACTTCACGGCAGTCACCCTTGAAGGTCGCGTTGTCGTAATCGGTCCAGCCGTAACTATCCACATACCGCTTGTGCGGCCTGAAATTTTTGCTAAAAAAGCTCCGCTCCAGCTGCTCGGTGCCATAGCGGATATCGGCCATGTCCAGCAGCGAATGAAAGATATTTTCAGTGGCGAGCCTGGCTCGTTTATGCCGCTGCAGCCGGCTTATCTTGTCGGGATAAGCGGATTGGTATGCATCGGAGTACCACACCAACGCCGGCACATGGAATTCGTATTGCGTGTTATGGCCATGGAAGGCCAGCTTGCAGCTTCCGTCGTACAGCGTTTGCCCATGATCCGATACATACATCATCGATGACAGTTGCGATGATGACTTCAGTGCAGCGATGACTTGCGATAAAAACCAGTCGGTGTACAGGATCGAATTGTCGTAGCTGTTATTGAGTTGCTGCTTGAGCTTCAAATCGGTGTACGCAGGGTTGGGGGTGCCGAACAGCGACGGTTGCCATTTGTCGTATTCCATTGGATGGCGCTGGCTGTAATTCCAGTGATTGCCGAGCGTATGCAGCACGATCAGTTTTTTGGAAGAGGGGTCGGCGATCGCTTTTTTTAGCGGTTCGAGCAGCACCTGATCATGGCTGGAGTTATCGGTAAATCCGCCCAGGTTAAGAAACTGGGTCACGTCCGCCTCATTCGCATATACCGATACGGGCGTGTCGTACTGGCCGAACGACATTTGATTCGATAGCCAGTAAGCCTTGAACCCGGCTTCTCTGAAAGCGCTCAAGAAGGATTTTTCCGAGAACCCGGCCTTCAAACTTTGCATTGCAGGCTTGCGCGACACCAGCACGGGCACCGACAGCCGCGTGGCCGATACAGCCGTAACGACATTCGACAGGCTGATCAGATTGGGCTCATTTTTTAGCAGCGGATTGGTTTCGCGTTTGTAACCATTCAAGCTCCAGCGGTCGTAACGCGAAGATTCACCGATGACCATGACAAGGACTTGCGGCAAATCGGCCTGACTGGCCTGCCGCGCGCCGAATTTGAACAGGCTGCTTTTTTGGGCCAGGTCGGACAGGTAAGCCCGCTCTTTCCAAAAATCGTAACCTTGCACTGCCAGGCCGAACGGCCATGTCGTGCCAAATGAATCGCTGTCAAATGGCATCCGGGCCCAAGCGGGCAATTTCGGCAAATCCGGCAATGTGGAGCCACGGCCTGGCGGTGCGCTAGCGATTACCGGTTCGCCGTCATCCTGGTCCTTGGTACCGGGTGCGACGGCGCTCGTCTTCACTAGGCTGTTAGACGGGGAAGACGGATCTGCCGTCCTCACCCCGAACTCACGGCCATAAAACCATGTACAGAGCACGATTGCGACCAGCCCCAAAGTCACCCAGCGCGATTTGCCTACCCAATCCAAGTCCCGCGTACGGCACACCGCCTTCCATGTCAGCCATGCCCATGCACTGATACCGAGGGCAATCGCCAGCAGCAACCAGATGGTGCCGCCCAAAAATTCGAGCGCTTCCTTCGGGCTGGTTTCGGCAATGACGCCCAAATGATGGGTGGAAATGCCTTGGTTATAGTAAGTACGCAGATAAAGTTCGACAGGCAACGCGAAAAAAGCGGGAATCAACATCCAGTGAAACCAGGCAGGGCGCTTGAATACGGCCCACGCGGCGACCCAGGCGAATAATTCCAGGCTTGCCAGACGTACCGGGTGGGCAGCCGTGCCGCCTGTCAACAACGGAATAAACGGCACTGCCGATAGCGCAAGGTAGGTAACGAGAACGAGCAGGTTGGCGGGCCGAAGCAAAGAAAACATGGCAGCAAAAGCGGAACAGGCAAAAGACGCATTATCCCGTAACAAATTTTACTTGCCTAATGTCATTAAAAAGACCCTCCGTGCCAACAGGCATGCTTGGAATCAACATGAATCAACAGGTCGGCACCTGCGTGCGTCTTTACTTTAATAAGTGCGCCTTAAAGTAAGCGCATACTGACCTGCAAGTTCGCCAGCCCGATGCAAAGGCGGCATTGCTTTGCAGGAAATTACTGGAAGTGCGGGAAATGCCGCAATCAAAACACCAGCCGTTATACAATAGTTGACTACGGATGATTGCGGGGCTATACTCGCGAGTTCTCGAATTTAGGCTCTCTCGGGCTTAAGCGTTCTTTGGTCTGCTTTCCGCTTCCTGCGACGCTTTTTTCCATAGCCAATCGAATCGCGCAGCTTTCATGCGCAAAATTATCTTGTTTAGTCCCCGGACAACCGATTTCGGGCTTGTATTGTTAATGTCGTCATTTTGTTGGATTTAGACCGATGCCAACCATCAATCAACTGATTCGCCAGCCGCGCGTCTCCGCCGCCGTCAAGAGCAAATCGCCGGCGCTGGAAAACAGCCCGCAGAAACGCGGCGTATGTACTCGCGTTTACACCACGACCCCAAAGAAGCCGAACTCGGCGTTGCGCAAGGTTGCCAAAGTACGTCTGACCAACGGTTTCGAAGTCATTTCGTACATCGGCGGCGAAGGCCACAACCTGCAGGAACACAGCGTCGTGCTGATTCGCGGCGGTCGTGTCAAAGACTTGCCGGGCGTGCGTTATCACATGGTGCGCGGCGCACTGGACACCCAGGGCGTCAAGGATCGCAAGCAGGCGCGTTCGAAGTACGGCGCAAAGCGTGCAAAAGCTGGCAAGAAGTAAATAAAAGTTTTCCGTGGCAGTCGAGCGGAAGTGTGTCGGCCCCGGTGGGCTGAGTAAGTGGATGGTCATGATGGCCGTCCGGGAGTGCGCAGAAATAAAAAGTGTGCGTACTCAACTGAAGATTGAAAGGAATTGAAATGCCACGTCGTCGTGAAGTCCCCAAACGGGAAATTCTGCCGGATCCGAAATACGGCAATGTAGATGTCGCCAAATTCGTGAACGTCCTGATGCTGTCAGGCAAGAAATCGGTCGCCGAGAACATCATCTATGGTGCGTTCGAGCATATCCAGACCAAATCGGGCAAGGATCCGCTGGAAGTGTTCGCTGCCGCGATCAACAATTGCAAGCCGATGGTCGAAGTCAAATCCCGCCGGGTCGGTGGCGCCAACTACCAGGTGCCGGTCGAAGTTCGCCCTGTTCGCCGCATGGCACTGTCGATGCGCTGGTTGCGTGAAGCCGCCAGCAAGCGCAGCGAGAAATCGATGCCGCAACGCCTGGGCGGCGAGCTGATGGAAGCAGCGGAAAGCCGCGGCGGCGCGATGAAAAAGCGCGATGAAGTGCATCGCATGGCGGAAGCGAACAAGGCGTTCTCGCACTTCCGCTTCTGATAAATTGAATGGCCGTCCGCGCAGATGCGAGGACGGTCGCCCTCATATGTAATTTGTTCGAGGCCGGGCACATTTTTTCGAGAAATGGCGCTCGGTTTTGTCCATTAAAGAGAATTAGGATTAAATATGGCTCGCAAGACCCCTATTGAGCGCTACCGCAATATCGGTATTTCCGCTCACATCGATGCCGGCAAGACCACGACGACCGAGCGTATCCTGTTTTACACCGGCGTAAACCATAAAATCGGTGAAGTGCACGACGGCGCGGCCACCATGGATTGGATGGAGCAAGAACAGGAACGCGGCATCACGATTACGTCGGCCGCAACCACCTGCTTCTGGAAAGGCATGGCCAACAATTTTCCCGAGCACCATATCAACATCATCGATACCCCGGGTCACGTCGACTTCACGATCGAAGTCGAGCGTTCGATGCGCGTGCTCGATGGTGCTTGCATGGTGTACTGCGCAGTGGGCGGCGTGCAGCCGCAATCGGAAACCGTGTGGCGTCAGGCCAATAAATATGGCGTGCCGCGGCTGGCGTTCGTCAACAAGATGGATCGCACCGGCGCGAATTTCTTCAAAGTGTACGAGCAAATGCGCAGCCGGCTGAAGGCCAATCCGGTGCCGATGCAAGTGCCGATCGGCGCCGAGGAAAACTTCCAGGGCGTGATCGATCTGGTCAAGATGAAAGCCATCTATTGGGACGAAGCGTCCCAAGGCATGAAGTTCGACTACCGCGAGATTCCTGCCGAGTTGCTGGCAACAGCCAACGAGTGGCGCGAAAAAATGGTCGAAGCGGCTGCCGAAGCGACCGAAGAATTGATGAACAAGTACCTCGAAGAGGGTGAACTGACGGAAGCCGAGATCAAGTCGGCAATCCGCCAGCGCACGATCGCGGGTGAAATCGTACCGATGATGTGCGGCACCGCATTCAAGAACAAGGGTGTGCAGGCCATGCTCGACGGCGTGATCGAATATCTGCCGGCGCCGACCGACATTCCGCCGGTCAAGGGGCTGGATGAAAACGACGAGCCGATCGTTCGCAAAGCCGAGGATGGCGAGAAATTCTCCGCCTTGGCATTCAAGATCATGACCGATCCGTTTGTCGGCCAGCTGATCTTCTTCCGCGTTTATTCCGGTGTCGTCAATTCCGGCGATACGGTGTACAACCCGGTCAAGGGCAAAAAAGAACGTCTCGGTCGTATTCTGCAGATGCACGCCAATCAGCGCGAAGAAATCAAGGAAGTGCGTGCCGGCGACATCGCTGCCGCCGTTGGCTTGAAAGATGCCACCACGGGTGAAACCCTGTGCGACCCGAATGCAATCATCACGCTCGAGCGCATGGTATTTCCGGAGCCGGTTATTTCGCAGGCTGTCGAGCCGAAGACCAAGCAAGACCAGGAGAAAATGGGCCTGGCGCTGAATCGTCTGGCGCAAGAAGATCCGTCGTTCCGCGTACGCACCGACGAAGAGTCCGGCCAGACCATCATTGCCGGCATGGGCGAGCTGCACCTCGAAATCATTGTCGACCGCATGCGCCGTGAATTCAATGTGGAAGCCACCGTCGGCAAACCGCAGGTGGCGTATCGTGAAACGATCCGCAAGACTTGCGAAGAGATCGAGGGCAAATTCGTCAAGCAGTCCGGCGGCCGCGGTCAATACGGTCACGTCGTGCTCAAGATAGAGCCGCAGGGACCGGGCAAAGGATTTGAATTTGTCGATGCGATCAAGGGCGGCACGGTTCCCCGTGAATACATCCCTGCCGTCGAAAAAGGCGTCAGAGAGACGTTGACCTCGGGCGTGCTGGCGGGTTATCCGGTGGTCGATGTCAAGGTCACGCTGTTCTTCGGTTCGTATCACGATGTGGATTCGAATGAAAACGCATTCCGTATGGCTGCATCGATGGCGTTCAAGGATGGTTGCCGCAAGGCGAGCCCTGTGATTCTGGAGCCGATGATGGCGGTCGAAGTGGAAACGCCGGAAGACTACGCCGGCACAGTGATGGGCGACCTGTCGTCGCGTCGCGGCATGGTGCAGGGAATGGATGAAATTGCGGGCGGCGGCGGAAAGATCATCAAAGCCGAGGTGCCTCTTTCCGAAATGTTCGGTTACTCGACCTCGTTGCGTTCTGCAACCCAGGGCCGTGCAACCTACACGATGGAATTCAAACATTACTCGGAAGCGCCGAAAAACGTGACCGAAGCGATCGTCAATTCCAAGAACAAGTAATTTTCATCATTGCGGGACAGAATTTATAAGGCGCGAAGGCGCCGAATTATGTTTATCCCTGGAAGGGACTCTGTCCCCAACATACTAGAAAAAATTGCGGGACAAGGTTTGTGAGTCCCGAGCAAATTAAAGTGCGGGACAGGCAAACGCAATGTACTGTCCTCAAGGAATTTAAAAATCGTTCTTTTTGAAGGAAGAAGAAAATGGCAAAAGGCAAGTTTGAGCGGACCAAGCCGCACGTGAATGTGGGCACGATAGGCCACGTCGATCATGGCAAGACCACGCTGACGGCAGCGATCACGACGGTATTGTCGAAGAAATTTGGCGGCGAAGCCAAGGCCTACGACCAGATTGACGCAGCACCGGAAGAAAAGGCGCGCGGCATCACCATCAACACCGCGCACGTCGAATACGAAACCAAGAACCGGCACTA